>PWQI01000155.1 GCA_003556805.1 Trueperaceae bacterium
CGCCCTCGTCGCCCTCGTCGAGCAGCGCGTGTGCGGCCGCGATCGCCTCTGCCAGCCCCTCCACGCGCGGGCCGGAGCCCTGCGCACGCTCGGGCCGCCCACCGCCCCGCCCCTCGAGTCGCTCCAACCCCACCAGCAAGGCGGGGCGGACGTCGACACCCGCGCCCGAGGCCAATACCATGAGGGCCTTGTCGCCCTGGGGCACGCCGATCACCGCCGTCGCCGCCAGTCCCGCGATGGCGTCGGCCAGCTCGGTCGCGAACGACGCATCCGCGCTCGGCAGGGCCAGGGCTACGATCGCGCCGGGACCGTGTACCAGCGCTGCCGCGCGCTCCTGCGCGACCCGCTTGTAGGCTTGCGCGACCTCGCGCCGCGCGGCAGCCGCCTCGGCCGCCAGCGCCGACATGCGCTCCGGCAGCTCGTCGATACCGCACGACAGGCCGCGCGCCGCCGCCGCGGCCGCCGCCTGCGTGGCCTGCGCCCGCTCGATCGCCTCGAGCCCGGCACGCACCGTGACGCGAACGAGGCCGCCGCGGATGCGGTCGCGCCCCACCTGCAACAGCGGCAGCGCCTCCGCCGTGCTGCGCACGTGGGTGCCGCCGCAGGCCGACACCTCCCAGTCGCCCATCGTCACCAGGCGCACCCGCCCCGACACCTTCGGCGGTCGGCGCAACGGGTAGGCGGCCAACTCGCGCTCGTCCACCTCGAACCAGCGCACGGGGAGCGCCTGGCCCGCCACCTCGTTCGCCAGACGGACGGCCGCCGCCACCGCCTGGTCGTCCGGTTCACCCGCCAGGTCCACGGTCACCTCGGGTGAGGAGAGCGCCACGGAGCGCGTTGCGAACGCCGGGTCGAGGCGCACGAAGGCCTGGGAGAGCAGGTGCTGCGCCGTGTGGCGCTGCATGTGGCGCCAACGCCGCGGCCAGTCGATCGCGCCGCTCAGCGCGGTGCCGACGGCCGGCGTCTCGGCGTCGCCGTCGACGCGGTGCCACACGATCCCCTCGTCGTCGCTCTCCACGCCCGTCACGCGCCAGACCGCTGCGTCGTCGACGGACAGCGTCCCCTCGTCGTGCGGCTGCCCGCCGCCGCTGGCGTAGAAGCAGCTGTCGCGCAGCCGCCACCACGCCCCCTGCTCGTCGACGCGCACCTCGTCCAGCGTGCTCACGAAGGTGCGCAGGTAGGGATCGTCGCGTTCCAAGCGGGTCATGGCACCGAGCCTACCCGGCCGCCGCCAACCCTGCCCGCAGCCGCGAACCTGCCTTCGCGGGCCTGGATACGGTCGCCGATCGGTTGCGGTCCTACCATCCATTACTCAGCGATCGGCGCCGCCCCCAGCAGGTGTGCCGCGCCAGGAAGGGCCACCTCCATGTCAGACGCTCCGCAGATCATCAGGCGCCCCACGCCTCGCCCGACACGACACGGCCGCAACGGCCACGCCGGCGATGCACACCACGACGACGACCAGCATGCCGCTACACTGGCGGCGGAGGCCAACGTGCGAGACCATGCCCACCTCGTGCACCCCGGCGACCCCGAGTTCGACGAGGTCGGCGAGGTCGAGCTCACGCACCTGATCAGCGATCTCATCACCGGCCTCGGCGAGGACGTCGACCGCGAAGGCCTGGTGAAGACGCCTCATCGCGTCGAGCGCTCGCTGAAGTTCCTGACGTCGGGCTACACCACCAGCGTCGACGAGGTCCTGAACGGCGCGCTGTTCGCGGCCGAGGGCTCGGAGATGGTCGTGGTCAAGGGCATCGAGTTCTACTCGTTGTGCGAGCACCACATGCTGCCCTTCTTCGGTACCGCCCACATCGCCTACATCCCGGGCGACACCATCTTGGGGCTGTCGAAGTTCGCCCGCGTGGTCGACGTGTTCGCGCGCCGGATGCAGGTCCAGGAGCGCATGACCTCGCAGATCGCCGACGCGCTCGAGCGCTCCCTGAAGCCGCGCGGCATCGCCGTGGTCACCGAGGCGAGCCACCTGTGCATGATGATGCGCGGCGTCGAGAAGCAGGGCTCGTCCACCCGCACCAGCGCCATGCGCGGGGCGTTCAAGGACGACGCCCGCACCAGGCAGGAGTTCCTCGAAGCGATTCGGTAGGGGTGCGGTGCCGGGGCGTCGTCCCGACGACGCCCGCACCAGGCAGGAGTTCCTCGAAGCGATTCGGTAGGGGTGGGGCTAGAGAACGTGTGCCTCGAGCCACGCGGCCACGCCGCCCTCTTCCGGGCTCGCGATGTGCTCGCTCGAGGCGTCCAAGGCGTCGGGGTGCACGTGCGGCCCCACGGCGATCGAGCGCCCGGCCCACCGCAGCATGGAGACGTCGTTGAGGCCGTCGCCGAAGGCCACGACGTCGCTCTGCTCCACGCCGAGGTGCGCGGCGATGTGGCTCAGTGCCGTGCCCTTGTCGGCGCCGGCCGCGATGACCTCGAGGAAGCCGTCGCCCCAGAGGTAGTGTTCGAGGTGCGGCAGGTCGCGCGCCACACGTGACTGGATCGTGACGCTGGTCTCCGAGGCGGCGAACAGCACCTTGTCGGCGGCGTAGCCGAAGTCGCTGGTGAAGCGGGTGATGACGCGGTTCTGGGCGTGGACCCACCCCCAGCGGGGGTCGCTCGGGTTCTTGACGAACAGCTGTTCGTCGACCATGCAGCTGAACTCGATCACGTCGTGGTGCAGGTACGGGGTGACGAGTGCGTGCACGTCGGTCGCCGGCAGCGTCACGCGGCGCATCTCGGTGCCCGGGTCGCGCATGACGACCGCGCCGTGGTTGACGCTGAACGGCCCGATGACGTCGAGTCGCTCGAGGAACACGCGGGCGCTCGCATGCGCTCGGCCCGTGAGCACGGTGACCATGTGACCGGCCCGGCGCGACGCCTCGATCGCGTCGGCGATGCGGTCAGGCAAGTGGCCGTCGTCGGTGACGACGGTGCGGTCGAGGTCGAAGGCGAGGAGCATGACGCAGCAGCCTACCGCTCACGCGGCGGGACAGGCGTCGCGTCGCCGGCCAACGGGCGTGGTACCGGCAACCACCACACGCCACCGGCGCGGTCGGCGAGGACCGCCGCCTCGGGCGCGAGGGCAGACGGAGCGAGCGTCACGTTCGTCGCGAGTGGCGCCGGCAGCGTCACGGTCGCCACGGTGTCGCACGACGCTCCATCGCAGCGCAGCCACACCAACTCGCGTTGGTCGGCGCTGGGGACCAGCAGCAGGTCGGCGCCGTCCTCGAGCCGACCGACGAGCACGGCGCGATCGAGCAGGCGCTCGCCGTCGACGTGGCTTCGCAGCCCCAGCTCGAAGGTCGTGGCCGTGAGCGCCGCCACGGGTCCGTCCAGCGAACTGTCGGGCGGCGCCGGCTCGCCCCCGGCTGCGACCACGTAGCGAGCGAGCGGGCCACCGTCGCGCGGGTCGTGCGTGGCGTACGCGGCGCTGCCGGTGGCGCCGATCAGGTGCAGCCAGCGCTGCGACGCGCCCAACGGTGCGCCGCCCGCGACGGCGTGCAGGCCCCCGTCGCGCCACGCCAGGCGCACCAGCCGCGCGCCGGAACTGTCGTCTGACACGGTGACGTACAGGCCCATCTCGGCGCCGTGGCGCCACGTGGTCGGTCGTCGCGCCTCGATCACCGCCGGCGGCACGGGGGCCCAGCTGGCCAAGGGTTCGAGGTCCGGGAGCCGCAGGACCACCACCGCTCCAGCCTCGACCTCGTCGCCGAGCGTGCCGTGCCGGTAGCGCTGGGTGGGTTCGGTCAACACCGCCACCGCGCTGCCGTCGTCGCCGAGGTCGAGCACCACCAGTTCCGCGTCCGGCAGCGCCGCCATCGGCGCCACCGCGCGCGGCTCGAGTTCGCGGGTGAGGGACAACAGCGCGCCGCCGGGGTCGAGGGCCAACACCCCGCCGTCGGGGCCGCAGGCCGGCTTGTGGAAGCGGCTCACCATCGGCCCGACCGCGCTCACCACGGGCAGGTCGGGCGCGCGCGGCAGGCGCCGCAGGGCGCCGCGCTCGTCGACGATCAGGAGCGCGGGGCCACACGCCGTCGCCTGCTCGCCGGCCAGGCCGCGCGCCAGGCGCACCGCGTCGCGGCCGACGGCGGCTCCGTCGACGAACCACAGGGTCCCGTCGGCGGCGAGCACCGTGACCGCCGCCCCCCGACCGCTCTCCACCCAGAGTGGCCACGCCGGCACCTGTCCGAGCGCCACCAGCCCCTCCGGCGCGCGCGTCGCTGTGTCGCCGGGCGGCGCCGCGTCGTCTTGGGCCGTCGCCACGACGGAGAGCGCCAGCACGATCAGGGCCGTCACCGTGCGACGCGCCGCCCGCAGGAGGGGGCGTGGCGTGGGCGGGAGGCGTGGTGAGGGGGAGCGGGGGCGCATGCGACGCGAGCGTACCAGCGACCGCAGCGGGGGTTCGTCGACGTCGAGCTGCAGGCGAGCGGTAGGCGAACGTCAGGCGTGCGTCAGGCGTGCGTCAGGCGTGCGGCCGGCGGGCCTCAGTTGCGCGGACCGCGGCGCCAGCGCCAGCGCAGGTACGTGCCGAACTCGGCGGCGAGCCGCGGCACGCTCGCGAACACGAAGGCGTCCGCGGCCTGCTTGATCGCGGCCGACAGCGCCGGGTACGCGACCTCCAACCGCGCCAGCTGCCACAACGACACCCGGCGTCGCTGTGCCCACGACAGCAGTGGCAGCATCTCGCTCGCGTTGGGCGCGACCACCGTGGCGGCCAACAGCCGGCCGGTCAGCCGCATCGCGACCAACTGCACGAAGCCGTCGTCGAGGCCGCTCGTGCGACCGCGGTCGGTGTCGCTCAACATCACCTTGTGCACCGCCAAGAGCGCGTCGGGCCAACGCCGGCGCAGCTGCGCGAGCGTGGGGCCGATCTGGCCGACCTCGGGCTCGACGAACGCCACCGAGGGGTGATCGCCCTCCGGCAGCAGCGGCAGCGGCAGCGTCAGGAAGCGCACCAGGCGGCGCCCGTGCGCGTTGGCGACGTGCGTGTGGGCCGCACCGACGACGTCGCCGATGGCGTACACGCCGGCCGCGGTCGTGCGGTAGGCGCCGTCGATGATCACGGCCCCGCGCGCGTCGACCTTGACGCCGGCCTCGGCCAGGCCCAACGCGTCGCTCGCCGCTCGCCGCCCCACCGCGACCAGCAGGCGATCGACATCGTCGATCGACGCCACCTTCGCCTGGCCGCCCGCGCGTGCGTGAGCGACGCGCAGCCGTCCGCCCGCGTGCTCGAACTCGAGCGCCTTGGTGTCGACCAGAACGCTGACGCCGAGCGCCTCGAGCCGCGCGTGCACCACGCTCGACGCGGCTGCCTCGGCGCCGGGCAGCACCCTGTCGGCCATCTCGACGATCGTGACGCGGGAGCCGAGGCGCGCGAACGCGAACGCCATCTCGCAGCCGATGGCACCGCCGCCCAAGACCACGAGATGGGCAGGCGGCGCTTCCAGGTCGAAGATAGTCGCGTTGGTCAGGGGCGCACGCTCGTTACGAGCGCCTTCCTCGAGTCCCGGGAGCGGCGGTACGACGGGTCGCGATCCCGTGGCCAGCACCACGCGCTCGGCCGCTAGCAGGCGCACCGAGCCGTCCGGCGCGCTCACCTCGACCTCGTAGGCGCCGCGCGCGCCGCGCAGCAGTCGCGCATGACCGCGCACCAGCGTGAGGCGCGGCATCCCGGCGAGCCAGGCCTCCTCATGGGCGCGGAGCGCGTCGCGCCGTCGGCGTGTCTCGGCCAGCGCTTCGCGGGCGGCGTCGGCTCTGGCCTCCGGCGCCGCTGCCGCCACGGCTCGCGCCAGCGTGATCAGCGTCTTGGACGGGATGCAACCGACGTTCGTGCAGTCGCCGCCGACATCGCCGGCCTCGACCAGCGCGACGTCGCGGCCGAGCCCGGTGAGGCCAACCGCGACGGTCAGGCCCGCGCTGCCGGCCCCCACCACGATCGTGTGGACACGCGTTGCTTCGTTGCCGCTCATGAGGCCTCCACGGTGTCGTCAGCGACACGCTTGGACTTCGCGGCGCCGGTCGCGATGGCGCCGGTCGCCGTGGCGCCGGACCCGGCGGCCGTCTCGGGGCGGTCGCTCGGCGCCACGGCGGCACTCGCTTCGCTGCGGCGCGCCTCGCGCGCGCGCCAGACCCGCGCCAGCAGCAGGCTCGTCACGAACAGCGCTGCGCTCGCGGCGAGCAGCGGCGCGTCGGGCGTCGGGAGCCTGCCCGCCTCGAGCGCTGCGACGTCGCCGAGCCCCGCGCCGAAGAACACGAACACGAGCGTCCCCGGCAGCGAACCGATGGCGGTGGCGACGACGAACGCTCGCAGCGGGAGCCGGATCGCGCCGGCGAGGTAGTTCACCGCGTCGTACGGGGTGAACACGAAGCGCAGGGTCAGCACCGCCTCGAACGCGTTGGCGCGGAGCCGCTGCGACATGCCTCGCAACCGAGGATGCCCGAGCGCGGCGCCGGCGAGCTCGGCGCCGTACGCCCTGCCGAGGCCGAACGCGACGACCGCGCTCGTGTTCGAGCCCAGCACGACCAGCACCACACCGGCCAGCGGTCCGTAGAGGATGCCCGCGCCCACCGTCAGCAGCGTGGCGGGGAAGAGCAGCAGGGGCCGCAGCGCGTAGACCCCCAGGAACGCCAGCGCCCCGAGCGGGTGGTCGCGCAAGAACCCCACCACGGCGACGAGCACGTCCAGTGGCGTGCTGCCGGTGCGCACGACCGTGAGCACGTAGGCCGCAACCCCCAGCCCCCACGCCAGCAGACCGACCCAGCGCAGGCGCCGCGCCGCGCCGCTGCGCGCGCTCACGCGGTCCGCAGCGTCCGCGCCGCCCACCACACGCGCTGCGCGGCCGTCGCGGCAACGAGCGCCGCGCCGAGGCCCAACCACAACGGCAGGAGGCTGGGGAAGGCGAGCATCGCGGCCACGAGCAGGACGGTTTCGGTCCCCTCGACGAGGCCCGCAGGGATCACCATCGAGGTGGTGTCACCGCGCGCCTCGGCGCCGCGGCCGCGCTTCTCGAGCAGGGCCGCCAGGACGGCGTAGCTGCCGAGGTTGACGTAGTACGCGGCGAGCAGCAGGGCCGTCAGTGGCCAGATCCAGGGGCCCGCGGCGATCACCTCGCCGCCGAACGCCGCCGTGGCACCGGCCGCGGCGCCGAGCGGCACTGCGGCGTACACCACCAGGTCGCTGAGCAGGTCGAGATAGCCGCCGCGGTCGTCGGCGCGCCCCAGATGCCGGGCGATCTCACCGTCGAGCCCGTCCAGGAGCCGGTTGAGCAGCCACAGGGCCAGGGCGACCGGGAACGCGCCGAGCGCCGCGGCGAGCGCCGCCGCCAGGCCGACGGCCAGGCCGGCCATGGTGATCGGCAGCGCGCCATGGCGCCCCAGCGGCTCAGCGAGCAGCGCGCTCAGCGGCGCCAGCACTCTGGACTTGACGGGACGCAGGACGCGATCGACCACAGCGCAGCGTACGGAGCGCGGCGGCTCGGCGTCCGTCGTGCCGCACACCGAGACACCGAGCGCTCGATCGTGGCGGTGCTCACGAAGCGAGCGCACCCTCGCTCACGAATCCCGCTCGGTGGCCCGTGATACCGTACGAACCGCTCGGGTGACGCCTTCGAAGGGCTGCCAAGCCGCGCGCTGCGTGGCCGCTCGGTCCAAGCGTTGCCGTCGACGACGGGAGGTCCTATCGATGTACCGAGGGCGCGAGGGTCAATGGGCCTTCGTCTTCCACCGCATGTCCGGTGTGGCGTTGGCGCTGTTCCTGCTGCTGCACGTGATCGACATCAGTCTCGTCATGCTCGGCCCCGACGGGCCGTTCGATGCGTTCTTGGTCTTCTATCACAACTGGCCGTTCCGCGTCGGGCTGATCGCCGTGATCGCCGGCGTCGTGTACCACGGCCTCAACGGGTTGCGCATCATCTTGATGGACTTCACCTCGTGGGGCGTTCGATACCAGAAGCAGATGTGGTACGGCGTGCTCGGGCTCACCACCCTGATCGGCATCCCCGTGCTCTGGAAGATCGTGCCCGAGATCCTGGGGGTGGCTTGAGATGGCGACTGCCAGCAGCCGCGCACAACGCCCACGCACGTTCGCCGATGCCCGCGCCATGGCCTCGAGCACGAGCGAGCTCGGCTGGTGGGTCTTCATGCGCATCTCCGGCCTGCTCCTGGTGCCGCTCGCCTTCGGGCACCTGTGGGCCAACAACATGGCTTTCAACGCCGGCGAGATCGACTTCGCCTACGTCGCCGGCCGGCTCGCCCAACCGGGCGTCAAGATCTTCGACTCGTTCCTCCTGCTGTTCGCGATGCTGCATGGTGTGAACGGCCTGCGCTACTCGATCGAGGACTACGTCAAGCGCCCAGGCCGCCGCTTCGCGTGGAAGATGGTGCTCTTCACCGTGGCCGGGATCGTCTTCGTGCTCGGCGTCATGACGCTGTGGGCCTTCTCCTTCGAGGAGATGGGCGACGCGGTGCGGACGTTGGGCGCGGAGTGAGAAGGGAATAGCGACGGATGACGCAACGAGCACACCGGTTCGACGTGATCGTGATCGGCGCAGGGGGCGCCGGGCTCATGGCCGCGCGCTACGCGGCACAGAACCCGAACGTGAGGGTCGCCGTCATCAGCAAGCTCTCCCCGACGCGCTCGCACACGGGCGCCGCACAGGGCGGCGTCGGCGCGGCCTTGGGCAACGTGTCCGAAGACCACCCCGAGTGGCACGCCTTCGACACCATCAAGGGCGGTGACTACCTCACCGACCAGGATGTCGCAGAGTCGTTCGCCGTCGAGGTGATCGAGGCCGTGTACGAGCTCGAGCACATGGGCCTGCCGTTCAGCCGCACGCCCGAGGGCAAGATCGCCCAGCGCAAGTTCGGCGGCCACACCCGCGAGTTCGGCAAGAGCGCCGTCGAGCGAGCCTGCTACGCGGCCGACCGCACCGGCCACATGATCCTGCAGACGCTCTACCAGCAGTCGATCAAGGACCAAGTGGCGTTCTTCGACGAGTTCCACGTGCTCGACCTGATCATGGTCGACGGCTCGTGCCGCGGCGTGGTCGCGTATGAGCTCGCGACCGGCGAACTGCACACGTTCCACGCCAAGGCGACCATCATCGCCTCGGGCGGCAACGGGCGCATCTTCAAGGTCACCAGCAACGCGCACGCGCTCACCGGCGACCTCATGTCGATCGCCTACCGGCGCGGCATCCCGATCGAGGACCCGGAGTTCTACCAGTTCCACCCCACCGGCCTCTACAAGCTGGGCGTGCTCCTCACCGAGGGGGCCCGCGGCGAGGGCGGCATCTTGCGCAACGGCGAAGGCGAGCGCTTCATGGAGCGCTACGCCCCCACGATCAAGGACCTCGCCCCGCGCGACATGGTCTCGCGCGCGATGTACCTCGAGATCCGCGACGGTCGCGGGGCCGGGCCCGACAAGGACTACATCCACCTCGACCTGACCCACATCGATGCGCACATCATCGAGGAGCGCCTGCCGGACATCACCGAGTTCGCGCGGATCTACCTCGGCGTCGATCCGATCAAGGAACTCGTGCCGATCCAGCCGACCGCCCACTACGCGATGGGCGGCATCCCCACCACGATCGACACCAACGTCATCAGCGACGGCAACGACACCATCGTCTCCGGCCTCTACGCCGCGGGCGAGGTGGCCTGCGCCAGCCTGCACGGCGCCAACCGACTCGGTACCAACTCGCTCGGCGACCTGATCGTGTTCGGGCGCCGCGCCGGCATCAACGCCGCCCGCTGGGCCGCCGACGAGCCGTTCGGAGACCTGCCGAAGGACGCGCAGGACGCCTCGCGGGAGCTATTGAGCGGCCTGCGGGCGGGCTCGCGCAAGGAGCGCGTGGCTCACATCCGCCGCGACCTCCAGGACAGCATGCAGGACAACGCATCGGTCTTCCGGACGCAGACGCTGCTCGACACGCAGGTCGGGATCTTGGCGGAGCTCAAGGAGCGCGCCAAGGGCATCGGCGTCGAGGACACCGGCATGCAGTACAACACCGAGCTCATGGAGGCCGTCGAACTGGGCTTCCTGCTCGACAATGCCGAGCAGCTCGTCCACGGCGCGCTCAACCGGCAGGAGTCGCGCGGCGCGCACTCTCGCGAGGACTTCAAGGAGCGCGACGACACGGAGTGGCTCAAGCACACGCTGATCTACCGAGATGGCGACGGCGTCCGCATCGAATACAAGCCGGTCACGCTGGGCAAGTACGAGCCCAAGCCGCGGACCTACTGAGGCCAGCATGCAGATCAACGTCAAGATCAAACGTTTCGACCCCGACGCCGACAAGCGACCCTACTGGGCCGACTACACCCTCGAGGCGCGGCCGAGCGACCGCGTCCTCGACGTGATGAACCACATCAAGTGGGAGGTCGACGGCAGCCTCGCCTACCGCCGCTCCTGCGCCCACGGCATCTGCGGTAGCGACGCGATGCTGATCAACGGCGTCAACCGCCTCGCCTGCAAGGTGCTGGTGCAGGACCTCGGCGAGAAGATCGTGATCGAGCCGATCCGCGGCCTCGAGATCAAGAAGGATCTGATCGTCGACATGGAGCCCTTCTTCGACTCGTACCGCGCGGTGCTGCCGTACTTCATCAACGACGACCCGCCGCCGCCCGGCGAGCGGCTGCAGACCCCCGAGGACCGCGCGATCTTCGACGAGTCCACCAAGTGCATCCTGTGCGCGGCGTGCACCACCAGCTGCCCGGTCTTCTGGACCAACGGCGGCTACATCGGTCCCGCCGCGATCGTCAACGCCCACCGCTTCATCTTCGACTCGCGCGACCAAGGCAAGCTCGAGCGCTTCAAGGTGCTCAACCAGGCCAGCGGCCTGTGGCGCTGCCGCACGGCCTACAACTGCACCGAGGCCTGCCCCCGCGACATCCCGATCACGCAGGCGATCGAGGAGGTCCGGCGCGAGATGCTGTGGCGCGCTTGACGTGAGCGCGCCAGTGCGCGCGTAAGCGCGGCTGAGCCGCTCTGGCGCGCTTACGCGCGGCTGATCGGCGCATGACCCAACCCTCGTGAAGACGCCCGGACGGCGCAGCCGTCCGGGCGTTC
>PWQI01000119.1 GCA_003556805.1 Trueperaceae bacterium
AGAGTGGCGTCGCGCCCAACCGTGTGAGGGGGACCACAATGGCTCGACGCCTGTCGATCGCGTACGTCAGTGCCCAGCTGCCCTCGTACCTGGCGGCCGAGCATGGGGTCGTGGAGCGTTCCGTCGCGGATCTGCGCCAGCTGTCGCACGAGCTCGACGTCGACCTCGTCGCCGACGTTCCAGTGGTGACGACGCGAGCCGACGCGGAGGTCGCGGCCGCGGCCTGCGAAGCCGCCGGGGCCGACCTCGTGCTGCTCCAGTGCAGTACCTTCGCGATGGGTGACGTGGTCCTGCCGTTCGTCGACAGGTCGTTCCGACTGGGCCTCTGGGCCGCGGACGAACCGGTCCGTGAGGGTCCGATACCGCTCAACGCCTTCGTCGCCATGCACCTGCATGCGGGCATCGTGCGAACCCTCGGTTCGACGCCCTCGGCGCGCTGCAAGTGGTTCGTAGGGACCGGCGAGCATCCTTGGTTCGCTCCGCGACTGCGCGTGACGGTGGCAGCCCTTCGCGGCGTGCGGGCCGTCGAGGGCGCTCGCATCGGCGTCGTCGGTGGCCTCGCGCCCACCTTTCACAGCCTCGCGAGCGACACGAAGCACCTGCGTGCCCGCTTCGGGGTCGAGACCGTCGAGCACGAGGTCCGCGAGCTCATCCACATGGCGCGGGGACAGGCGTCCAGCGCCGTGGACGCGCTCCTCGACGAGCTGCGCGGCGCCGCGCGGCAGCGGGTCGAGGTCGACCACGACGACATGCGCACGAGCGCCGCGGTGGCGTTGGCGCTGCGCGAGCTCGCCCAGCGCAACGGCTACGACGCGCTGGCCGTGTCGGACTGGCCTGCCTTCCAATCCGAGCTCGGCATCCATCCGGGGCTGGCCTTCTCGTGGGTCGACGAGGCCGACGGTGTGCCGATCGCGTCGGAGGGCGACGTGCTCGGCGCGCTCAGCATGCTGTTGGCCCGAGGCCTCACCGGGCATGGTGCGATGTTGCTCGACATGAACGACGTCGATCTCGAGGCCGACGCCGTGCTCATGTGGCACTGCGGCGGCAGCCCGCTCTCGTTCGCCGATGACGATGGCGTCCGCTGGACCAACCACACGACGCTCGGCCGACCGGAACGGGGCGACACGCCGCGCGGCGCCGTCGCCGATCTGGTCTTCCGCCGTGGGCCCGCGACGCTCATCCGTCTGGGACGCGACGGTCGCGAGCTGTTCGCTGCCGACGCCGAGGTGGTCGCGCACCCGTCACGAGGGTTCGACGGCAGCCGCGGCTGGCTCTCGCGCTTCGCCGACCCTGACGGGCGCTACTCGGTCGCCGACGTGGTGGCGACCGTCGTCGGCGGCGGCGTCGAACACCACGTCGTGCTCGCCGACGGTCACGTGACGGTCGCCGCTCGCGAGGCCGCGGCGTGGCTCGGCGTTCGGCTGACGCCCTGGCGCCGCTACGCCGACGGGTTGACCCCTGATTCCTGGCCGGCGGGCTAGCGCCGTGGCGCCCGCAACCGGTCGCGAGCAACCAGGCGCAGGGCGTCGGCTTCACCGTCATGAACGACCCGAAGGAGGTACCGTGACCACACCCTCGTTCCCCACCATCGACCGCGCCGAGCGGCGGCAGCGTCTGGCGCTCCCCCGCGGACCGCTGCGGGTCGTCATCGACACCGACACCGAGAACGAGATCGATGACCAGTTCGCGCTCGCGTGGGCCTTCCTCTCGCGCGATCGGCTCGAGATCGAGGGCGTCTACGCCGAACCGTACTCGTTCGGCATCTACCGCGACGACCTCATCCGGACGGCCGACCTGCTCGCCCGCGGCGAGCCGCTGCCCGACGAGCTGACGCCGCTCGCTGGTTGGGTCAAGGGCCTCGCCGCTGCCGGCCGCCACCCGAGCGAGCTGTCGTTCGTGGCGCCGGACGATGGCATGGAGCGCAGCTACCGCGAGATCCAGAAGGTGGACGCCCTCATGAACGCGGGCCTTGCGGACCGGATCTTCCGCGGTGCGCCCCGCTACCTGCAGCGCTACGCCGAGCCGGACCGAAGTGACGCGGTCCTGCACCTCATCGAGCGCGCCATGGCGCCGTCCGACCGGCCGCTCTACGTGGTGGCGATCGGTTGCGTCACCAACATCGCCTCGGCGCTCCTGCTCGAGCCCCGCATCGCTGAGCGCATCGTCGTCGTCTGGACCTCGGGCTACCCCACCTGGTCCGGCGTCTACAACTACTCGTTCAACCTCGAACAGGACCTGTTGGCGTCGCAGCTGCTGTTCTCGAGCGGCGTGCCGCTCGTCTACCTTCCGGGCTACTACCTGGGTGCCCAGCTGCGCCTGTCCCTGCCGGAGATCGAGGCCTGGATCAAGGGCCGCGGCGCGATCGGCGACTACCTCCACCACCTCTACCTCAACAACCCCTTGTACGACCAGCGCGGCATCGTCGAGCGCCCGGGCAGTTCATGGGTCATCTGGGACTTGATCAACGTCGCGTGGTTGCTCGAGCCCGCGTGGGTGCCGACGCGCTTCGTCCCTGCGCCGAGGCTCGGCGACGACCAACGGTGGCACACGGACGGCGCGCCCGGACACGAGCTCCTCGAAGCGTACGAGGTGAACCGAAACGCGATCATGATCGACTTCATCGAGAAGTTACATGCGGCTGCAGGTGCGCCTCGCTGACGCGAATGCGAGCCCTAGGTGACGGCCGATCACGGCTTGACACTGCCCAAAACGCCGTGACATCATGCGCAGAACGTGATCGTAACGAGGCGGGCGTGTCGGCTTCCCG
>PWQI01000359.1 GCA_003556805.1 Trueperaceae bacterium
GCGCGCGCCGCGACTGGCCGCGCGGGCCCGGCGGCGTGCTCACGTTCGAGCTCGAGGGGGGCGTCGAGGCCGGCAAGCGCTGCCTGAACGCCCTGCAGTTGTGCTCGCGGCTGGTGAACCTCGGCGACGCCAAGACCAGCGTCACGCACCCCGCCAGCACCACCCACTCACAACTCGACGAGGCGCAGCTGCGCGACGCCGGCGTGCCGCCCGGCCTGCTGCGCATCGCGACCGGCCTCGAGCACGTCGACGACCTCAAGGACGACCTGGCGCAGGCGTTGGCCGCTGCGCGCGGCTGAGCGGCTGACGCACCGGCGTGGAGCCTGCGGAGCTGCTCGCGCTCGTCGCCCGTTCGCGTGGGGCACGTGCCCTGATCGTCGACGCGGGACCGCTGAGCGCTCCCGTGCTGACGGCGCTCGGGTTCGTGCACCTGGCGGTGACCACGCCCTGCGTGTGGCGCCCCGGCGGCGGCGCCGGTGCGGCCACGAGCGGCTGCGTCGACCCCGAACCGCGCGCCTGACGGTGCTATCCTGAGCGAATGGTCGCGCTCGGTGGGCACCCGCGCAGGGGTGGTTATGGTCGCGCTGACGAGGCGCCCGATCCAGGCACGCCGTCGCTGCGCGTCGTGGTGGTGGCCGAGAGTTACCTGCCGTACCTCTCCGGTGTGACGGTATCGACCGAAGCGCTGGTCCGCGGCCTCGGTGCGCGCGGTCACAGCGTGCTGTTGGTGGCCCCGCGCCCTGCTGAGGGTGCCGAGCTCGGCACCACGGGCGCGATCGGCCCCGATCCCGAGATCGCCTGGCTGCCCTCGTACCAGCTCCCGAGACCGGTCCCGGCCGGCTACCGGATGCCGTGGCCAACGCTCGGCGATGGCGCCTTGCGGCGTGCACTCTCGTTCGGTCCGGACGTCGTGCACGCACAGTCTCCCTTCGTGGCCGGTCGTTTCGCGCGCCGCGTCGCGAGGCGGGCCCGTGCTCCACTCGTGTTCACGCAGCACACCCGCTACGCCGACTACAGCCACTACCTCAGTGCCTTCGCCGGCGTCGGGGGGGCCATGGTCGGCCACTACCTCGATCGTTTCGCGCGTGGCTGCGATGCGGTGATCGCGCCGTCGACCGATCTCGCCGACGAGATGCGAGCGCGGCTCGGCGATGTTCGACCCCTCATACGCCCCGTACCGACGGGTATCGACGTCGAACGGATCGCGGCGCTCGACGCGACAGATCACCGTGCCGAGCGAGATTGGCCGGCCGACGCGGTGATCGCCGTCACGGCTGGCCGGTTGGCGCCCGAGAAGAGCGTCGAGACGCTGCTCGAGGGCTTCGCCGTGGCGGCGCGGCAAGACCCGCGGCTGCGCCTCGTGGTCGTGGGCGACGGGACCTCGGCCGACGCGCTGCGACAGCGCGCAACCAAGGACGACCTCCGCGGCCGCGTCGCCTTCCTCGGGCAGCTTCCGAGGCTCGCGGCGCTCGCCGCGGTGAAGGGCGGCGACGTGTTCATGTTCGCGTCGCAGACCGAGACCCAAGGCCTGGTGCTCGTCGAGGCGCTGGCGTGCGGCGTCCCGGTGCTCGCCGTCGCGGCGCCGGGCGTGAACGACTCGGTGACCGACGGCGTCGACGGCGTCGTCGTGGCCTCCGAGCCCGCCGCCGAGCGAGCACGTGCGCTTGGCGTCGCGCTGGCCGAGCTGTCGGCCGATCCCGGGCGGCGTGCCGCGATGGGTCGGGCCGGCCGCGATGGCGCGTCGCGCTTCAGCGTGGCGGTACAGCTCGGCCAGGTCGAGGACGTCTACCGCGAGGCCCTGGCTCGAAGCGCACGCTGAGGCTGAGCACGCGTGTCGCGCGATGGTGGTCGGTGCGCCCGACACCGGCGTGGCATGGTCGTAGCGTAAGGGCATGTCCAGCACCGCTCCCTCGGCACGGTTCGGTCTCCTCCACCCTGGCGCCATGGGCGTCACCGTCGGCGCCACGTTGGTCGCGGGAGGCGCCGACGTCACGTGGGCCTCGGCGGGCCGAAGCGACGCGACGCTGCGCCGCGCCGAGGCGGCCGGCTTGCGCGACGTCGGCTCGCTCGACGCGCTCGTCGTCGGCGCCGACACGATCGTCAGCGTGTGCCCACCGGACGCCGCCTCGCTCGTGCTGGAAGCGGTGCTCGGACTCGGTTTCCAGGGCAGCTACCTCGATGCCAACGCGATCGCGCCCGAACGTGCGTGCAGCATGGCCGAGCGGGCCGAGGCCGCGGGCGCGCGCTTCGTCGACGGGGGCATCGTCGGACCACCCGCCACGACGCACGGCACCACCTGGTTGCACTTGTCCGGGCCCGAGGCCAGGCCGCTCCTGGCGCACTTCGATGCCGGGCCACTGGCCGCCAACGTCGTCAGCGACCGCGTCGGCGACGCGTCGGCGCTGAAGATGTGCTACGCCTCGTTCACCAAGGGGAGCACCGCGCTGCTCGCCGCGCAGCTCGCGACGGCCCGCGTCTTCGGTGTCCAGACGGCCCTCGAGGCGCAGTGGGAGCGCGACGAGCCCGGCTCCGCCGAGCGCGCGCGAGAGCGCGTGCGTCGCGTCACCGCCAAGGCGTGGCGCTTCGAGGGCGAGATGCACGAGATCGCTGCCACCTTCGCTGCCGCCGGCCTGCCGGAGGGGTTCCACGAGGCCGCGGCCGGCGTCTACGCTCGGCTCGCGCGGTTCAAGGACGACACCGAGCGCCCAGCGCTCGAAGCCGTGCTGGACGCACTCTCGGCTGAGCCCTGAGCCCTGAGCCCTGAGC
>PWQI01000018.1 GCA_003556805.1 Trueperaceae bacterium
CCGCTCGTCCCGCCCACGAGACGCGTGTGACAGTGCGCTCACGATGTCAGTTGGGCCCATCTGTCGTTGGCCACCGGCGCCAACGTCAGACCCAGCCCACCTGCTTCATCATCTCGTGGTCGTTCCACACCTTCTCGGCGTGGTTGATGCGCTCGTTCTCGAAGTACAGGACGAGCATGCAGCGCGACTCCATGCTCTTGCCAGTGGGCGGGAACGGCAGGCCTTCGCCGGTGTGCGTGCCCCGGACCAGGTAGTGGATGAGCACCCGCTGCTGCCGCTCGTCGACGCCGACCGAGAGCACCTCGTGCCGGAAGTCCGCGACGGGCGTGAAGACGTGCTCGATGAAGGTGGCGTACGCCTGCAGGGTGTTCGTGTCGGCGAACATCGTGCCCTCGTGCGTGAAGGTGGCGTCTGGGGTGCAGTACTGTTCGCACGCCTGCCAGCCCTTGCCGGTCATGCAAGCGTGATGGAAGTTCGTCGCGATGGTCTCGATGGTGTTCATGGCGACCTCCTAGTGGGTCTCCGTGCCGCCTTCGCGGTTTCGGGCGCGTCAGTCGGTTGCGTCGCGCACGAACGAAACGGTGCCGTGACCCGCGCCGATGGCCGGCACGGACTCGGTCAGGAGCGCCGCTATGTCGGGCATCACGAAGGTCATGCGTATGGCGCCCTCGACGAACGCGAGGTCCGGCACCCCGGTCATGCTCTCGACCGTGAAGTGCATGCCGTGTAGGAACACGCCCATGATGGGATCGAAGCTCGACTCGTTGGCGGAGTAGCTGGCGGTCATGACACTGCCGTCGTCGGAGCGAAGCGTCATGAAGCCGTCGGTCGTCAGGCGGCCGCGGAGCAGGCGCTCGCCGTCTTGCTCCTCCCAGATCAGCTGACCGCAGTGCTCGGTCTCGGAGGTGAATGGGCCGGTGGGGAAGGTGAGGCCCTCGGCGTAGCCCTGGGCGAGGTAGTCCGACGGCACCGAGCAGCGACCGTCGAAGGTGCTCGTCGCGCTCGAGAGCGGTTCGTCGCGCGCCCACTCGATCGCGACGACGTGCCAATAGCCGATCGTCATCATCTCGAGCTCGATCGTCTGGCCGGCGTCGTGCGCGGTGGCGAGCCCCAGAGTGAGGGTGGCTGTCAGGATGGTTGCGAGCGGTAGTTTCGTCATGGCATCCTCCGGTGCAACGCTCAACTTGGCGTGCGGTGCCGTGCGTGTTGCCCGTCTCGCGTGCGTTCTCCCGGCTCCTCTCGTGTGCTCCCGGCGCCGGTGCGGTTCGCGACTGGGGGCGTCGGCCGGAGCGTTTGCGGTCGATCGGACGTCCGCCTCCGGTCCGACGCACGGGTCGCTCGGGTCGGTGCTGCGCGCAGCACCGACCCTGGCGTGTGATGTGAGCGTAGTCAGGTGGGCGTTCCGTGATCGTTCCGGTTGCGCATGGCGGGGCTGACCCCGACCCGCGCCCCTGGACGCCTGTCGTCGGAGGCATCGAGCACCGCTCCACCGTCGGGAGGTCTCCGGGAACGAGGCGACCGGCGAGATCGCAGCGATGGTGTCGCTTGCGCGTCGGTCGGGCGTATCCTTGGCCTGAATCCACTGCCGGGACACAGGTGGACGTTGGGGTTCGCCAGGTGCGGTCGCGAGCTGAGCACGCCGCGCCAACACGGAGGTCCGGCATGCAGCACGCCACGCCCGACGCGCTCGGGTTCTCGCCAGAACGGTTGGCCCGCATCGGCGCCGCCATGCGGCGCCACGTCGAGGAGGGTCGCCTGCCCGGCGTAGCGACGCTTATCGCCCGCGCCGGACGGATCGTCCACTTGGAGACGCACGGCTGGGCCGACATCGAGGCGCGACGGCCGCTCGAGGCCGACACCATCGTCCGCATCTACTCCATGACGAAGCCGGTCACGGTGGTGGCGGCGCTGATGCTGTGGGAGGAGGGGCTCTTCCAGCTCGACGACCCGATCGGCGCCTACCTGCCCGAGCTCGCTGCGATGCCGGTCCTGCGGGGCGTGGAGCACGGCGCCCCGGTGCTCGCGCCGGCACGGCGACCAGCGACGATCCGTCACCTGATGACGCACACGTCGGGCATGACCTACGGCGATCCCGACGACGGCGCACTGGGTGAGCGGCTGTACGCGGAGGCCGACCTGCTGCGGGCGGATCGCACGCCGGCTGCGATGGTCGCCGCGCTGGGCCGCCTGCCGCTGCTGTTCGACCCAGGCGACCGTTGGCTGTACTCGATGTCGATCGACGTCCTCGGGCGGCTGGTCGAGGGGGTGTCGGGCCGGACGCTCCACGCCTTCTTCCAGGACCGGATCCTGGGTCCGCTGGGGATGATCGACAGCGGGTTCTGCACGCCGGCGGGCGCCGCCGATAGGCTCGCCACCCTGTACGGGCCAGCCGAACGCGGCGGCATCGCGCCGATCCCGGCGCCATGCGGCCGCGATTTCACGCGCCTGGAGCCCATGTGCTCCGGCGGCGGCGGGATGGTCGGCACGATCGTCGACTACGCCCGCTTCGCCCAGATGCTGCTGGGCGGCGGCGAGCTGAACGGCACGCGGCTCTTGGCGCCGCGCACGGTGGCGCTCATGGCCCGCAACCACCTGCCGCCCGAGGCCGGCCCGTACGGCAATCCGCCCCACGCCGGGCACGGCTTCGGTCTCGGGGTTCGGGTCCTGCGTGACCCCGGCCTCGCGGGCCAGCTCGACGCCCCCGGCACCTTCGGCTGGTCGGGCCTCGCGCACACCGACTACTGGGTCGACCCCACGTCCGAA
>PWQI01000001.1 GCA_003556805.1 Trueperaceae bacterium
CTTTGCTTGCCCGCCGACTTCGACGTGTAATAACACGCTGTCAGCCGGCGGCCTGCGCAAAACACCTGCTCTGGCGCAATCTTCACAGGCTCACGACGAAACCTGATGAAATATCCGGGCTTAGGGCAGGCGGCCTTTTACATCAAGATGGCGGTCGCTGACCTGCATGACCTGCATGCCGCATATCCCCGCTTTGTCTAGTTGCCCACGCACTTCTTCCGGCGTATATGCCGCCAACAACGAACGGTAAAACTCTTCCTGCAACAAGGCTGATTCCGTGCCCGCACGGGTTGCAACGAGGTCCGCTGCTTCAGCCTCCGACGTGGGCCGGGCAAGGTCGCGCAGGAATAGTGCGGCGCCCGGCTTCCCGATGCGCTTGATCTCGCGCCAGAACGATTCCACACCGGTAACATGATGGAGGATGCTGTTGGAAATAACCACGCAAAACGTTGCCGCCGCGAAAGGCAGCCATTTCACGTCACATTGCACATAACCGGGAATCACTTCGTCTGACCGCCGCTTCCGGCCATCTGATGCACGCAGCAACATGGCCAGGGATGCATCAACGCCAATAACATGCCATTGGGGTCGCGCCGACAGAATTCGCTGTGGTATATCGCCCGGCCCTGTTCACATGTCAATGATACGCGCCTGATCCCGGTCGCCAACAAAAGCCAGCAAATCATTTACAAACGCAGCATTGACGTCATTGAAGTCGGCATCCGCATAAGCATCCGCCTCGTCTTGCATGTCCATATATTCCGGTTCGGGAATTCGTTTCATAATGCCTCATTTCTTTGGCCTACGCTACCAAAGCCAGCCGGCAACCCGGCACGCAGGTTTCATGGTTCAATGCCGATACAACACACACGGTATCCCGTTGGATCACAGAACCCGCAACAAGACAAATCTCTTTACTGTGCAGCATGCTTCAACCGTTGTCATTTCCCACCTGTGCGGGTATGCCGTCGGATTCGCCCTTCCTTCACATTCTCCGGGGTGCGGGCAATGTCCGTGTCAGTGATTATAACGAACCACAGCCCCGCCACGCACTGAACCATTGCAGTGGCGCACCATACCACCCGTTGATGCAGGCGAATATGAGTGCGCGTTATCCAATCAGGTTTTAGATGCGTTTGATGGCATGAATGCTTTACAATAGGCGCTAACGCTAATCACAATGGAATGAAATGGGGAAATAGCGCACTTGCCGCTGGCCACAACGTAAAGAAACAATTGAAGGCAGGGAATCCAATGAAAACAAAAGCATGGTACCAAGGCGCGTCTGCTTCACTAATTATTACCTTTGTTTTGGGGGTGAGTGTTGGATTCGGCTTATGTTATGCCATCATTGAGCTTATGCGCGAGGAAATGCGGCCTGAGGACACAACGCTTGTTGTTTCAGAGGCGGAGCCCGCGCCCGACCCGCCGCCAGTCATCCCCGAAGCGCCCGACCCGCCGCCAACGACCGAATTAGTTGTTGAAGAACCGGAAACGCCCCCATCGCCCGAAGAGCCCGACCCTGTCCCGGAGACCGACGTGGTAGCGCTGGGTCGCGACCGCGTCTGGCCCGCGCGTCATCTTATTATGGGCCTTGAGGGAACGGAATTGGACGCCGATACTACAGCCATCATTCGGCGTTACATGCCGGGCGGCATCTTGTTGCGCGGCAAGAATGTAGAAAACCATGAGCAAGCGTGCGCCTTAATCGAAAGCATCCACGCCCTGTTCGCCCACGACGAACTTGCCGATATGAAGCCGCTCATATACTTCGCCCCCGAATCGAATATGCGGGCCAACCCGTTTCAGTTGCCGGAGCCTCTGGCCTACGAGCAGATAGCCGAATTAGAATCGTTGGACGCTATCCGGGAGGCAGGACGGGAAACAGCGCTTGCCGCACTGGAAGTCGGTATTGACGTATTGCTGGCGCCTGCGTTGGATGTCTTCAGTCCCGACGAAACCGACCCGTCGCTTCGTCCGCTCTTCTTTGGTGAAAGCGCAGATACGGTTGCCCAAAAAGGCCTCACCTATGCCGAGGGCCTGTTGGAAGGCGGTATTATTGCCGTGGCAAAACACTATCCCGGCGCGGGAACAACCATCCCGCAAAATGACGGCATCTTGTTGCTTGCTGAACGGGATGTGGATGTTATTGCCTCCATCATGATGCCTTTCGCCGAGGCCGCGGCAGATGACATTCCGGCAATTCTCGTTGGCGGCATTACCGTGCCGGCATTGGACGTGAAAGAACCGGGCCGCCCCGCTTTTGTGTCGCCCATTATGGTGCATGAGGCGTTGCGCAATCGCTTTGGCTACGAAGGCGTTATTATTGCCGATGACATTTTGACTGCCGAAGGCTGGTCCATGAACCCGCTTGAACATGATATTACGATGGCATTAACCGCAGGATGTGACGCCATTATCATCTCCGAACTTTCGGAGGAAGATATGGACTACATCATCAACGCAATCATGCAGGCCACACTCACTGGCAGACTGGACGAAGACAGCCTCCTGCTCGCCAGACAAAAAATGGACCTCTGGCGACAGCAACTGGCCCGTACCCGGGCCGCAATGGCGCCGGAGCCCGAACCAGAACCTGAACCTGAACCTGAACCCGAACCTGAGCCCGAACCCGAGCCTGAGCCGGAGCCCGAACCCGAGCCTGAACCTGAACCCGAGCCTGAACCTGAACCTGAACCTGAACCTGAACCTGAACCTGAACCTGAACCTGAACCTGAACCTGAACCTGAAC
>PWQI01000201.1 GCA_003556805.1 Trueperaceae bacterium
CGGGTAGTCGCTCGTCGATGACGCCGTCGCCGTACGGGTGCACGGCGCTGGCGATCGCCGCTCCGTCGCTGACGCGCACGAGCAGCGCGCGTCCGGACTCGGTGCCGTAGTCGATGCCGATCGTGTACATACGCGTACGATCCTCCTCGTTCGTCCTCGATCACGCGAACTGCGGCAGCCACCGCGCCTGCCGTTCGAGCATCTCGTCGACCATCGCATGGATCTGCGGCAGCGTGCACACGGCGGCCGTGAGCGGATCGAGCGCCACGGCGTGGTGCACCGCATCGGTGTCCCCGCTCAAGGCTGCCTCGACGATGAGCTCCTGGACGTTGACGTTGGTTCGGTTGAGCGCCGCGAGCTGTGGCGGCATGACGCCGACGAGCGTCGGCTGCACGCCGTTGCCGTCCACCAGGCAGGGGACCTCCACGCAGCAGTCGTCGCTCAGGTTCGTGATCGCACCACGGTTGGGGACGTTGCCGTTGACGTGGATGGGGACGTGCGTCTCCATCGCCTCGATGATGAACGAGCCGTACTCGTGGGTGCGCTCGGTCGGTAGCGCCACGGCGCCCTTGATCAGGTCGTCGATCTCGCGTTTCGACTCGTCGAGTCGCGCGAGGCAGTGCCGCAAGTAACCGCCGGTGCGGCCCTGGCCGAACCAGGCGTTGACGGGGTCGCTGAAACGCGACACCAGCTCCTGCATCACCATCTGCTCGCTCTTGCGGAAGTAGGGCATGTACTCGCTGGCGTGGCCACTCGACTCGGTCACGAAGTAGCCGAAGCTCTTCATGATGTCGACACGCACGGGCTCCTCGGCGACCACCTCGGGGCGCTCGATCGCCTCCCAGATGCGTGGGTAGAGGTCCTCCGCTCCGCGCCTGAACTCCAGGTAGAAGGCCTGGTGGTTGATGCCGGCGCAGCGGTAGATCACCTCCTCGAAGGGCACGTCGATCCAGCGGGCCAGCATCTCGCTCGTGCCCTGCACGCTGTGGCACAGGCCCACGTGGGGCCGGCCGGTCGCAGCGTCGACAGCCCAGCAATTGGCGGCCATCGGGTTGACGTAGTTGAGCAGCAGCGCGTCCGGGGCGAGGTCGTCCATGTCGTCGCAGAGCTCGAGCAGCACCGGGATGGTGCGCAGCGAGCGGAAGACGCCGCCTGGTCCGAGCGTGTCGCCGACGCACTGCTCGACGCCGTAGCGCTTGGGGATCTCGATGTCGAGCGCGTACGCCTCGAGGCCGCCCTGCTGAAAGGTCGTGACGACGTAGTCGGCGCCCCGCACGGCCTCGCGGCGGTCCATCGTCGCCTCGACCCGGGCGGGCAGCGAGCGGCCGTCGATGAGCGCCTGCACCAGGTCGCGCGCCTGGGCGAGCCTCGCCTCGTCGATGTCCATCAGGCTGATGGTGCTGTGCTGCAGTGCCGGCGCGAGCAGGATGTCGCTGCAGAGGTTGCGCGTGAACACGGCGCTGCCGGCGCCGATCAGGGTGATCTTAGGCATGGTCGCTCGGGCCCGACAGGACGACGACGCCGTACGCAGGGACCGTCAGCTCGGACGCCCCGGCGTGCTCACCAACGAGCACGCGGTACCGGTCCGCGTCGATGGATACCGTGCGCGCGTCGCCGGCGTGGTTCAGCACGAACAGCAGCGTCGTGTCGCCGCGGCGGCGGACGGCGATCTCGACGCCGTCGTCGCGGCGCGGCCCGTGCTCGACCCCACCGAGGTCGAGGAGCCGCTCGATCACGGCGTCGAGGAGCACGTCGTTGGCGACCGTCCCGAGGTACATCGCGTGCCCCGCGCCGAAGGCGTTGACGGTCAACGCTGCACGACCGGCGTAGTGATCGGCCTCGTAGCGTCCGAGCACCTCGCCGCCCTGCGGCGTCAGGACGTCGCACCAGACGCTGCCGGCGGCCCCGTGCACCGCGGTGTCCGTGAGGGCGATGGGGTTGCTGGCACCGGCAGGGAGCGAGTCGTACTCCGCGACCACGACGCCGCAGACGTTTGCGAGCAGGCCCGGGAGCGGGTGGTCGACGACCACGTTGCCCTCGTCCTTCACGCCGGCGCGGGCGGTCACGAGCAGGGCGCCGCCGTGTTCGGCGAAGCGCTCGAGGTTGGCGGCCGTCGTGTCGCCGAGGACGTACGGGGCGGGCACGATCACGACCGAGTACGCGGAGAGGTCGGCGGCGGGGGAGACGACGTCGACCGCCACCCCGCGCCGATGCAGGGCGCTGTAGATCGACTGGAACTGTTCGGGGTAGCTGAAGCCCGGGTTGTTCGGTTGGATCTCGAGCGCGAAGCGCGCGTCGTACGAGAGCATCATGGCGACGTCGGCCTCGACGGTGGCGCCGGCGACCTCCGCGCCGATGCGGCGGATCTCCTGGCCCATCGCCTTGACCTCGTCGTAGCGGCGTCCGGGGCGCGCGTCGTGCTCCAGCAGCCCGTGCCAGTACTGCTCCGTTCCATGTCGGGCGGTGCGCCAGCGGAAGAAGACGATGCCGTCGGCGCCGTGGGCGATCGCCTGGTACGCCCACAGCCTGATCTCGCCGGGCTTCGGTGCGACACTGACGATGTCCCATCCGCCCGCGCCCGCTTGCGCCTCCATCACCCAGAAGGGCTTGCCCTTGAGGCCACGCATGGTGGCGTGACCGAGCGCGAGGGTGCTCGGATCGACGTCCGGCTTGATGTCCCAGAACCCGCGCGGGTAGTTGTCCCACGACACGAGGTCGAGGTCGGCGGCGAGGTCGAAGTAGTCGATGAG
>PWQI01000095.1 GCA_003556805.1 Trueperaceae bacterium
GAGCTCGAGGCGTCGTTGGATGAGGCGCGCTCGTTGGCTGATGAGCGTGCGGCTGAGGTCGAGGCGGCGGTTGCGTCTGCCGAGGCGGATCGCGCTGCGTTGCAGGCTGAGATCGCTGGCCTCGAGGCGGAGTTGGAGTCGGTTCGGGATGCGGCTGAGGCGTCGGAGGCGGCGTTGGAGTCGGCGGTTGCGGCGCTCGAGGGTGAGCGTGATGCGTTGCAGGCGCAGCTCGACGACGTGTCGGCGCAGGTCGCGGCGTTGGAGTCCGAGCGTGATGCGCTCGTTGACGAGCGTGATGCGCTGGCTGAGGAGCGGGCGTCTTTGACGGCCGAGGCTGAGGCGTTGGCGGCTGAGCGCAGCGAGCTCGAGGCGCGGTTGACCGTCGCCGAGGCGCGGGGCGAGACGGCGCTCGAACAGCTGGACGCCACGACCGGCGCTCTCGAAGACGTCCAGGAGCGGGCCACGTCGCTCACCGACGAACTGTCCGAACTGCTCGAGGAGCAGGCGGGCCTGCAGGAGACCACGCAGGAGCAGCGCGATCAGCTCGCCGCGGTCCGAGCGGAGCTCGAGACGACGCAGTCCGAGATCGCGCGCCTGACCGGCGCGCGCGGGATCTACACCGTCCAGGCCGGCGACTCACTGTCGTCGATCGCGACCTTCTTCTACCGCAACGGCAACCGTTGGCCCGACATCCTCGAGGCCAACCTGAACGTCGTCCAGGACCCCAACCTCATCTTCTCCGGGATGGTGCTGATCATCCCCGAGTGACGGTCACGTAGATGCGTCGTCGGGTCGCTGCGCGTATGCGGCGACCCGACGACGCGCATCGCTCGCAGCTCCACCCGAGATCACACGCGTTTCACGGGGTCCTGACCCGCGTACCATGGGCGCATGGGCGGTGCTGCGTCGTCGATCGTGTCCACCGAACTCGACCTCGCGCAGCCCGATCCGCGGCACCTCGAAGCGGTGGTGGCGCTGCAGTGCAGCCATCTCGCCGAGACGCGGCCGCACGATGCGCCGCCGACGGTCGAACACGCCCGGCGAGCGCTCGCCGGGGTGGCGGCGCAACGGAACTTCGCGGTCCGGGTCGCGGTGGCGTGGTGCGACGGCGCCGCAGCCGGTCTCGCGGAGATGGTGAGCTCGCGCAAGGGAGACAACGCGCACCTGTTGCAGGTCGAGGCGTACGTCATGCCGTCCGAGCGTCGTCGTGGGGTCGGGACCCGCCTGCTCGAGGTGGCGATCGGGCGGGCGCGCGCCGAGGGGCGAACGCTCCTGATCGGCACGACCACCGACGGCGTGGCCGCGGGCGAGCCGTTCGCTCGCCGCCTGGGAGCCAGGCCCGGCCTGGTGTCGCTCGTGTACGAGGTGGCGCTCGCGGAGGTCGACACCGCGCTGCTCGAGGCGTGGCTGCGCGCCGGACCGGAGCGGGCGCCGGACGTCGAGTTGGTGTGGCTCGGCAGCCCGTACCCCGAGGATCAGCTGGCGTCGCTGGCCACCGTCATGCGTGCCATGAACGACATCCCGCTGGGCGATCTCCAGCTGGGCGACCGCACCGTGACGCCTGCGACGCTCCGTGATCAGGACGGCATGCAACGGGCGCGTGGCGACGAGCGCTGGACGCTCGTGGCGCGGCGCCGGAAGGACGGCGCTCTCGTCGGCGCCACCGAGACGCTGTGGAGCCCGGCCAACCCCGCCGTGCTGGTCCAGCTCGGCACCGTCGTGCTGCGCGAGGCGCGCGGGCATGGGCTGGGACGCTGGTTGAAGGCGGCGATGCTCGAGCGCGCCTTGCGAGAGCGGCCCGAGGCGCGCGTGGTGCGCACCGACAACGCCAGCCAGAACGCGCCGATGCAGGCGATCAACGATGCACTGGGCTTCCGCGTGGCGCTCACCGAGACGGTGTGGCAGGTGGAGGTGGACGTCGCCGCCGAGGCGCTGGGGATCTCCTGAGCGCCGTCCGCGGTACGACCCGTTCGCTGGTGTCCGCCACGGAGGGGCGTCAGTGCCCGCCGTGGTCGGGTTCGGCGACGCCCCACATCCGCAGCATGAGCTGCAGGGTGGCGATCTCGGCACGTTGCACGCGGATCACCTCGTCGGCGAGCGCCTCGACCTCGGGCCGCTTCGCCCCACCGAGCGCGAGGTAGGCCTCGGCCATCTCGATCGCGCCCTCGTGGTGGTGGATCATGTCGGCGACGAACACTTCGTCGGCTTCGTGGGGCCGGAGGCCGACGAAGGGGCGCATCATCGGTGCGTACTCGACCGACCCCTGTCGCGGGTACCAGCGCGCCAACCAGGTGCGGAGCTGCTCGATTTCCTCGGTCTGGACCGCGACGACGGCGGCCGCGAGCGCACGCACCTCCTCGCGTTCGCTGATGGCCAGGATCGCCTCGGCGCTCGTCACGGCCTCCTCGTGGTGCGGGATCATCGCGGCGAGGAACGTGGCCTCGTCGCGCACCATGGCGCCGTGGGCCATGGAGCCGCTTCCGTCGACGGCGTGTACGCCGTGCTGCGATGCGCGCTGACCGATGCCGGTGGCGAAGGCCAGCGCGACCAGCACCGTCGCGGCAACCATCACGAGCACGCTGCGCTGGACGTCGTCTGCGAGGATGGCCTGCAGGCGATCGCCGAACGCCGCGGTCTGGGGCGCGCTCATGCCGGCACCGCCGTCGCGTCGCCGCGCCGTTCGCCCGCGAGCCCGTCGCGCGCCGCGCCGACCTCCGCGGCCAGCGGCGGCGTGAAGCGACGCA
>PWQI01000453.1 GCA_003556805.1 Trueperaceae bacterium
ACGCGCGACATGGCGCGCCACGCGAAGGCCGACGCGCTCGTGGTCAAGCCGCTCGAGGGCAAAGACTTCAGGGCGCTCGTGCGCCGCATGATCGCAGGCGAGAAGCAGGAGATCTGACGCTCAGGCGCGGTCCGTGACCGCGATGTCATGGGCGGAGCGGCGTCGCAGCGCTTCGAAGAGCACCAGCGCGCCGGCCGTGGCGGCGTTCAGGCTGTCTGCTGCTCCGCGCATCGGGATCGCCACGGCCTCGTCCGCCGCGGCGAGCCACGACTCGTCCAGCCCGGCGTGTTCCGGTCCCACCACCACGGCCACCGATCCCTCGAGGCGCGCCGACCAGTAGCTCCGGTCCGCTGCCGGGCTCGTCGCGACCAGGCGGACGCCCCGGTGCCGCAACGCTGCGCGGAGGGCTTCGTCGTCGACGGCCAACACCGCCTGTGTGAACAGGCTGCCCATGCTCGAGCGCACCACGTTGGGGTTGCCGAGATCGGTCCCCCCGCCGGTCACGAACACCGCGTCGACACCGACCGCATCCGCGCTCCGTAACAGCGCACCAACGTTGCCGGGCTTCTCCACCCCGGCGATCACCAGGTAGAGGCCGTCCCGCGGCCACGGCAGGTCGTCGAGCGTGAGCCGGGGCGGCCGCACCACACCGAGCAGACCGTCCGGCCGTTCCCGCATGCTCACCTTGGCGAACGCCGCTGGGGCGAAGCGCCGCCGTTCGGCAGCCCGGGCCGCGAGGCCGTCCGCGGCGCCCGTCGCTTCAACCGAGAACGACTCGGGGCACGACACGAGCAGATCGAGCGGCCAGCCGGCCGTCGACGCGCGCACGAGCTCGCGTGCCCCCTCCACCAGCACCACGCCCTCACGCTCACGCTCACGCCGCTCGCGCAGCCGCACCAGGCGCTTGACCAGCGCGTTGCCCACCGACCGGATGATTTCGTCTGCCATCGCTGCGCCATGCTACGACGCGCACACGGGGCCCCCCGGGTCCGGCTAGACTCGCAGCATGCGACCTCTGATCAGTGTGGACGACCTGCGGGCGCGCCTCGGCGCCGACGACCTGTGTGTGATCGACGCGCGCTTCTCGCTCGCGGACACCGAGGCGGGTCGGCGCGCCTACGCCGAGTCGCATCTGCCCGGAGCGGTGTACCTGCACCTCGACGAGGACCTCTCCGGACCGCTCGGCCGCCACGGCGGGCGCCACCCGCTGCCGAGTCCAGAGGCGGCGGCGGCGACGTTCGGTCGCGCCGGTGTCGGCGTCGACACGCACGTCGTCGCCTACGACGACGGCGACGGCATGGTCGCCGGGCGCGTGTGGTGGTTGCTGCGGTGGCTCGGCGTGGATCGGGTCCAGGTGCTCGACGGCGGGTTGGCCGCCTGGCGCGCGGCCGGCGGGCCCGAGACCACCGACGTTCCCACGCCCACCGTGCGCTCGTTCGACCCCGAGCCGCGCTCCGACATGGTGGTCGACCACGCCTGGCTCCTCGAGCACCTCGCGGACCCCGACGTGGTGGTGATCGACGCGCGCGCGCCGGAACGCTACCGGGGTGAGGTCGAGCCGATCGACCCACGCGCCGGTCACGTGCCAGGGGCGCGCAACCTGCCCTTCGCCGACAACCTCGAGGGTGGACGCTTCAAGGACGACGACGCGTTGCGCGAGCGCTTCGCGCACGTGGCCCGGGCGCCGACGCTGGTCGTGTACTGCGGCTCGGGCGTGTCGGCGGCGCACGACATCCTGGCGCTCGAACTCGCCGGCGTGACGGGGGCGAAACTCTACGCCGGCTCGTGGAGCGACTGGGTCAGCCACGCCGACGCACCGGTGGCGACGGGCGACGAGCCGGGTGTCCCAAGGTGACCAGCGGCTCGGTCACCGTGTACTAGGCTGGCGGTATGGCACTGTCGTCCCCCTCCTCGCGCGGCCTGTCGCGCGTGTTCCGCGAGCCTGCCAACGCGCTCACGCACCTGTGCGGCGTCGTCCTGGCAGCCGTGGGCACCGTGGCCCTGGTCATCGTCGCGCTCGGAGACCCCTGGCGGTTGGCCTCGGCGCTCGTCTTCGGCAGCAGCCTGATCCTGCTCTACACGGCCAGCACGCTGTTGCACGGCGTGCGCGCAGAGCCGCACGTGGTGCGGCGGCTGCGCGTGTTCGATCACGCCGCGATCTTCGTGCTGATCGCCGGCACGTACACGCCGATCACGCTCGTGTCGCTGCGCGTCGTCGATCCCGTCTGGAGCTGGGTGCTGTTCGGCACGGTATGGGGTCTGGCGGCGCTGGGGGTGCTGTTCAAGCTGTTCTGGATCGGTGCGCCGCGCTGGCTCTCGGTCGGGCTCTACATCGCCCTCGGTTGGATGGCCGTGATCGCCGTGGCGCCGTTGCTCCAGGCACTGCCGCTGGGCGCGATGCTGTGGATGCTCGCCGGCGGGCTGTTCTACACCGGCGGCGCCCTCATCTACGCCACCAAGCGCCCAGACCCATGGCCGCGCACGTTCGGTTTCCACGCGCTGTGGCACCTGTTCGTGCTCGCCGGCAGCGCGAGCCACTTCATGATGGTGTTCGGCTACGTCATGCAGGGGTAGCTCGCGGCCGGCGCGTGCGCGCGTGCCCGCGTATCATGCCCGCATGTCGATCGATAGGGACGTCGCCGCGCTGCGCGAGCGCATGCTCGAACTCTCCGCGTTGAGCGCTGCCAAGGATCTCATGGCCTGGGACCAGATGACGTACATGCCGCCCGGCGGCGGTCCCTCCCGAGGTGCCCACGGAGCCGTCATCGGCCGCCTGATGCACGAACGCATGGTCGACCCCGGCCTCCAACGCCTGCTCGAGCGCTTGCGAACGGCCGGCGACGCGCTCGAGCCGCTGGTCCGTGACGAGGTGACCGTGTTGGCTCGCGACGTCGAGCTCGCTGCGCGCTACCCCTCCGCACTCGTCGCAGAGGTCGCCGCCCACGGCTCGACCTGTTTCGAGGCCTGGCGCGTCGCCCGCGAGCGGAACGACTTCGGCGTGGTGGCGACGTTGCTCGAGCGCTCGCTCGAACTGACCCAGCGCCTCGCAGCGTGCCATCCGGAGGCCGCGCATCCGGCCGATCCGTTCATCGACGCCGCCGATGAGGGCATGAGCGTCGCCCGCCTCGAGCCGCTCTTCAAGGAGCTGCGCGACGCGCTGGTGCCGATGGTCGACGCCGTCGCCGAGCGCGGCGAGCCGCAAGCGGTGCTCCCCGTGCACCGGAGCGGCGAGGCCCAACTCGGGCTCGCGCTGCGCTTCGCGGTCGATCTCGGCTACGACGTGGGGCGCGGCCGACAAGACATCGCGCCGCACCCGTTCGCGATCCGCATCGGTCACGGCGACGTGCGCATCACCTCGCGCGTCGACCCGACCGACCTCCAGGAGGCGCTCTTCAGCACCATCCACGAAGCGGGCCATGCGCTGTACGAGCAGGGACTGGCCGACGCGCTCGACGGCACGGCGCTCGCCAGTGGCGTTTCGGCCGGCGTGCACGAGAGCCAGTCGCGGCTGTTCGAGAACCTGGTCGGTCGCTCGCGTGCGTTCTGGCACTACGCGCTGCCGCACGTGCAGGCGGCGTTCCCGGAGTTGGCGCACCTGGATGTCGAAGCCGCGTACCGCGCCGTGAACCGGGTGCGTCGCTCGCTGATCCGCACCGACGCGGACGAGCTGACGTACAACCTGCACGTGATCGTGCGCTTCGACCTCGAGCTCGAGCTGCTCGCCGGCACCCTGAGCGTCGCGGATCTCCCCGAGGCGTGGGCGGAGCGCTACCGGAGCGATCTCGGCGTCGTACCGAACGGGGCCGCCGACGGCGTCCTCCAGGACCTCCACTGGTTCGGTGGCGCGATCCCCGGTCACTTCCAGGGTTACACCATCGGCAACGTCCTCTCGGTGGCGTTCTTCGACGCGGCCCGCTCGGCGCTCGGCGACCTCGACGCCCAGATCGCCGCGGGGGACTTCGCGCCGTTGCGGGCATGGCTCCGCGAACACGTGCACGCCCATGGCAGGCGCTACCCGCCGCTCGAGTTGGCGCAGCGGGTCACGGGAGCACCGCTCCGCGTCGAGCCGTACCTCGGTTACCTCCGCGCCAAGTACCTCGACGACGCCGCACCGAAGGCGTCAGCGGCATGACGGAGCGCTCCCGCCAGGCCTACCTGGCGATCGCCGGCGTGATGCTCGTCATCGGCGGCGTCGGTGTGGCCTTGGGCCTCGTGGACGGCGCCTTCTCGCTCGGCCTCTTCCGCGGCAGCCCGCTGCTCACGGCCATGTTCGTCCTCGCGATCGGCGCGGCGCTGCGCTGGACCGCGCTCAGCGCCGAGGTCCGCCCGGACGACGGGCCGAGCGGCGGCGAGGCTGGACACGACCGTGATGCGGGTCACGACGGTGAGGCAGTCGGCGACGATGCACCCGACGGCGTGCCACCGGGCGAGGACGGTGCCCCGCCGCGGTCGTGAGCAGCGCTGGTCGCTCGCTGAGCGTCCCCACGCCCCTCGTGTGCCGCGCGAACCCCGACCATGGGCGGCTATGATGCCGCTCATGCGCGTCTCCATCGAGCTCGTCCCGCGTGACCGGGCCGTCCTGCGGCGGCAGCTCGACGACACCCTCGCCCTCGGTGCGGCCGTCGGTGCCGTGAACCTGCCGGACCTGCTGCGTTTCGACCTGCGGAGCTGGGACGCGGCGTGCGACGTGCGGCGCGACAGCGCCTCGACAGGGAGGCTTCTGGCCGCCATCCCGCACGTGCGGGCGATGGACGTGCCGCTCGATCGACCCTGGGCGCCGGCCGAACGGCTCGACGCGGCGGGGATCGACGAGGTGGTGGTCGTGCAAGGCGACCCGCCCGACGACATGCGCCACGACCTCAGCGGCGCGAGCAGCCTGCAGGTGATCGCGATGCTCCGCGCCCAGCGCCCTGCGTGGCGCATCTACGCCGCGCTCGACCCGTACCGGCAGAGCATCGCCGCGGAGCGCGACTACGCCCTGCGCAAGCTCGACGCGGGTGCCGACGGCTTCTTCACCCAGCCCTTCTTCGACGTGCGCCTGATGGCCGCGTGGCGCGACCTCCTGCCGGACGTCCCGGTGTTCTGGGGCAGCACCAGCGTGACCAGCGAGCGCTCCCTGCGCTACTGGGTGAGCCGCAACCGGGCCGTGTTCCCGAGCGGCTTCGAGCCGACGCTCGAGTGGCATCGACGCTTCGCGGTCGCGTTCATGGAGCATGCCCGCAGCGAAGCAGCGAGCGTCTACTTCATGCCGATCCGCGTGTCGATCCGTGACTGGTTGAGCGAGGCGCTCGCGCGCTGAGAGCAGGCCGAGCCGGTTCAGGCGGCCTCATCGGCTGCGCTGCGAGGCGCGCGGTCCGGGTCGTATCCGAGCGACGGCGCTAACCAGCGCTCGGCCTCCTCGACGGTCATGCCGGCCCGTCCGGCGAAATCGACCACCTGGTCACGCAGCACCTTACCGACGCCGAAGTAGCGCGCCTCCGGGTGGGCGAAGTAGAGCCCCGAAACGGCCGACGCGGGCGTCATCGCGAGCGATTCGGTCAGGGCGATGCCGGTCGCTTCGGGCGCGCCGAGCAGGTCGAACAACCGCGGCTTGAGGGTGTGGTCCGGGCACGCCGGGTAGCCGGGCGCGGGACGGATGCCGCGATAGCGCTCGCGCAGCAGGCCCTCCAGGTCGAGGCGTTCGTCCGCGGCGTAGCCCCACTCGCGGGTGCGGATCCGTTCGTGCAGGCGCTCCGCCAGCGCCTCCGCCAGGCGATCGGCCAGCACCTTCAGGAGGATCGACTGGTAGTCGTCGTGCTCGCGCTCGAACGCGGCCGCGTGCTCCTCGGCGCCGTGGATCGACACCGCGAACGCCCCCACCCAGTCGGCCACGCCGAGGTCGCTCGGGGCCACGTAGTCGGCCAGCGACAGGTTCGGTTGATCGGGCCGCTTCGACCCCTGCTGGCGCAGCATCGGCAGCCGCAACCGCTCGTCGAGGCGCTCCTCGCCGGCGTACACGACGACGTCGTCTCCGTCCGCGGCGGCTGGGAACAGGCCCCAGACGGCGCGCGCCTCGAGCCAGCGCTCGTCGACGATGCGCGCGAGCATCTCGCGGGCATCGTCGAGCAGGGCGCGCGCTTGGCGCCCGACGAGCGGATCGTCGAGGATGGCCGGATAGCGCCCGGCGAGTTCCCAAGCCTGGAAGAACGGTCCCCAATCGATGCGCTCCACGAGCTCCTCGAGCGCGAACGGCACCGCTCGGCGGACGCCAAGGCGGCGCGGCTGGTGCACGTGGTCCCAGGCGCCCGCATCGTCTCGCCAGGCGGGGGCGCGCCGGCGCGCCTCCGCGTAGCCGAGGAGCTGCGCCGAGTCCTGGCGCGCGGCGTGTTGCTCGCGCAGACGCGCGTACTGCTCGTCGACCTCGGCGCGGAGCGCGTCGCGCTGTTCGGGGGCGATCGCCCGCGCGACCGCGTGCACGGCGCGCGAGGCGTCGAGGACGTGCATCGCGAGCGCCTCGTAGGCCGGCGCGATCTTCACGGCGGTGTGGGCGCGCGACGTGGTGGCGCCGCCGATCAGGAGGGGCGTCGCGAGGCCGCGGCGCTGCATCTCACCGGCGACGCGCACCATCTCCTCCAGGCTGGGGGTGATCAGGCCCGACAAGCCGATCACGTCCGCGTTCTCCTCGTCGGCCGTGGCGAGGATGCGCTCGGCCGGGACCATGACCCCGAGGTCGATCACGCGGTAGCCGTTGCAGCCCAGGACCACGCCGACGATGTTCTTGCCGATGTCGTGCACGTCGCCCTTGACCGTCGCCAGCACCACCGTTCCCGCGCTGCGCGCCGCGCCGGCCGACGCCGCCTCGAGGTACGGGGTCAAGTAGGCGACGGCGCGCTTCATCACGCGCGCGCTCTTCACCACCTGCGGCAGGAACATCTTGCCGGCGCCGAAGAGGTCGCCGACCACGTTCATGCCGTCCATCAGCGGCCCCTCGATGACGGCGAGACCGCTGCCGAGACGCTGGTAGGCCTCCTCGGCGTCCGCTTCGACGTGGTCGGCGACACCGTGCACCAGCGCGTGGCGCAGGCGTTCCTCGACCGGCGCGTCGCGCCACTGGGCATCGGCGGCCTCGCTGCGGACGCCGCCCTCGACGGTCGCGGCGAAGGCGACCAAGCGCTCCGTGGCGTCGGGGCGCCGTGCCAGCAGCACGTCCTCGACGTGCTCGAGCAGGTCCGCCGGGACGCTCTCGTACACCTCGAGTTGGCTCGGGTTGACGATGCCCATGTCGAGCCCGGCCCGGATCGCGTGGTAGAGGAAGGCCGCGTGCATCGCCTCGCGCACGCGGGGGGGGGAGCGGAACGCGAACGAAACGTTGGAGATCCCGCCGGACACCAGCGCTCCGGGCAGGTTGGCCTTGATCCAGCGCGTGGCCTCGATGAAGTCGAGCGCGTAGCGGTCGTGCTCGGCGATGCCGGTGCCGACCGTGAGCACGTTCGGGTCGATGATCACGTCGTGGGGCGAGAAGCCGGCCTCGTCGACGAGCAAGCGGAAGGCCCGCTCAGCGATCGCCGTGCGGCGCTCGAGCGAGTCGGCCTGGCCGCGCTCGTCGAAGCACATCACCACGACCGCGGCGCCGTAGCGCCGGACCAGTCGCGCGAGCCGCAGGAACTCGGCCTCGCCCTCCTTGAGCGACAGCGAGTTGACCACGCCCTTGCCCTGGACGTGCTTGAGCCCCGTCTCCAGCACGCGCACGTCGGAGGAGTCGAGCATCACGGGCACCCTCGCCACGTCGGGTTCGGCGGCGATCAGGTCGAGGAAGCGCGCCATGCAGGCCTCGGCATCGAGGAGGCCCTCGTCGAAGTTGACGTCGATCAACTGCGCGCCGCCCTGGACCTGCTCGCGCGCGATCTCGACCGCGGCGTCGAAGTCGTCGCTCTTCACGAGGCGCGCGAAGCGGCGCGAGCCGGTGACGTTGGTGCGTTCGCCGACGTTGACGAAGTTGGTGTCCTCGCGGATCACGAGCGGCTCGAGGCCGGCGAAGCGCGGTCTGGTGTCGCGCGCGCTCGGCACGCGCGGCGCCAGGCCGCGGGCGGCCTCGGCGAACGCGCGGATGTGCTCGGGCGTGGTGCCGCAGCAGCCGCCGACGAGGTTCACCCACCCCTCCTCGAGGAACTCGCGCATCACGCGCAGCATCGAGTCGGGCGTCTCGTCGTAGCCACCGAAGGCGTTGGGGAGGCCGGCGTTGGGGTAGACCAGCGTGGGGACGTGCGCGAGCCGCGCGAGCTCTGCGACGTAGGGGCGCAACTCCTTGGGGCCGAGCGCGCAGTTCAGCCCGATCGCCAGCAGGTCGACGTGCTCGACCGAGGTCCAGAACGCCTCGAGCGTTTGGCCCGAGAGCGTGCGGCCCGAGGCGTCGGTGATCGTGCCCGAGAGCATCACGGGCACCCGGCCGGAACCTGCCTCGAAGGCCTCCTCGATCGCCACCAGCGCGGCCTTGGCGTTCAGCGTGTCGAAGACCGTCTCGATCAGCAGCAGGTCGACGCCGCCGCCGAGCAGCGCGTCGATCTGCTCGCGGTAGCCCTCCTTGAGCTCGTCGAACGAGACGTTGCGGAAGCCGGGGCGCTCGACGTCGGGGGAGAGGCTGGCCGTGCGGTTCGTGGGCCCGATGGCCCCGGCGACCCAGCGCGGGCGCTCCGGCGTCGCGGCGGCATCGGCTGCCTCACGTGCCAACCGGGCGGCGGCGCGGTTGATGTCGGCCACGGCGTCGTCGAGCGCGTACTCGGCGAGGCCGAGGCGGGTGGCGTTGAAGGTGTTCGTCTCGACGATGTCGGCGCCGGCTGCGAAGTAGGCGGCGTGGATCCGCCGGATCAGGTCCGGGCGCGTCAACGCGAGCACGTCGTTGGCGCCCATCAGGTCGCGATGGTGCTCCGCGAAGCGCTCGCCCCGGAAGGCTGCCTCGCCGAGCGCGTGGCGCTGGATCATGGTGCCCATCGCGCCGTCGAGCACCAGGATGCGCTCGCGCATGTGGGTTGCGATGGGGTGCTCCATGGGGGTCGAGTCTACGCCGTGCTCGGCGCCCGGGCGGCTTACTCGACGTCGTGCCGAGCGAAGCGCCAGAACAGCACCACACCGAACGCCACGGCGTACCCACCCATCACGAGGGCCGCGTGCGGCAGCGTGATGGAGGTCCCGAGGAGCTGCCCGATGGCGTCCGGGGGGATGTCGGCGCCGCCGGACGCCAGGCCGGCGAGGAGGTCGGAGACGGGCGCCCGTGCCGGAGCGTAGGCGTTGGCCGTGTAGAAGTAGCGCGGGATGTCTTCGAGGCGCTGTTGCAGCGCGATGGTCTGGAAGAACACGTTCAGGCGGTTGACCGGTTGGAACCCGACCGTGGCCGCGTAGATCGAGTAGAGCCCCTCGAGCAGCCCGGGTAGGAAGTACACCGTCACGATGCCGAGCACCATGTTCTTGAACAGGAAGACCATCAGGAACGCGAACAGCACGCCGGTGAGCGAGAACGCCCACTGCAGGGCGAACAAGCCGGCGAGCGTGCCCCACTCGCCCGACCAGTCCGTCGGGAGGAAGGTCATGCCGATCGCACCGAGGAGCGCGGCGCTCAGCGCCGCCCCCAACAGCAGGCCGCCCAGAGCGAGCATCGCCACGGCGACCTTGCCGGCCATGACGGCGTGGCGCTGCGGTTGCGCGACCAGGACGGTCTTCCACATCGCGTGGCCGCGCTCCTCGCCGATCAGCAGCGCAGCGAACAGCGTGATGACGATGATGTAGAAGGTCGGGGCCAGGTAGGCGGGACCGACGAGCGCGATGCGAGCCAGGCCGAACGGCGAGGCGATCTGCTGCACCGCGACGTCGATCCCGCCGGCCTCGTTGGCGAACGAGGCGCCGAGGTTGACGTAGACCAAGCGGCCGATGATGAGCCCCAGCGCCGGCAGGAGGCCCCACCACAGGCCGGCGATGACGTACGTGCGTCGCTTGCGCACCACCTTGAACAGCTCGGCGCGCACCACCTGCGCGAATCCGCTCATGCCGGCCTCGCGTCGACTTGGACGAGGCGCAAGTAGGCGTCCTCGAGATCGTCTTGGTCGCGCTGCGCCTCGGTGACGCGCACGCCTGCGGCCACCAGGTCGCTGACCAGGTCGTCGGCGCGCTCCGCGGCCACGTCGACGGTGACGACGTCGGCCGAGCGCTCGGTCGCGAGCCCGAGGCTGCGCGCCGCTGCCTCGAGGGCCGCCGGATCGGTGGCCCGCAGCACGTACCGCAGCGTCAACGACTCGGCCCGCGCCAGCAACCGGGAGAGCGGGCCGTCGAACACCAGGCGCCCCTTCTCGATCGCCAGGATGCGGTCGACGAGCTTCTCGATCTCGGCCAGGATGTGGCTCGACACCAGCACCGTGACGCCCTCGCGCGCGACGGCCCGTAGGTTCTCGCGGATCTCGGCGATGCCGACGGGGTCGAGGCCGTTCGACGGCTCGTCGAGCAGCAGCACGCGCGGTCGCCACAGCAGCGAGCGCGCCAGCGCCAGGCGCTGGCGCATACCCTGCGAGTACGCACGCACCCGCTTCGCCGACGCAGCCTCCATCTTGACGAACGCCAACACCTCGTCGATACGCTCCGGGGCCACACCGCCGTGGAGCAGCGCGGCGTGGCGCAGGTTGTCGCGGCCGGTCATGTAGGGGTAGAAGCTCGGCTCCTCGATCATCGTGCCCACGTCGCGCAAGGTGGGCCCGGGGACGCCGCGCCCGAGCACGGTCCCCGCTCCGCTGGTCGGCCGGATCAGGCCCGCCAGCATCCGCAGCGTGGTCGTCTTGCCGGCGCCGTTCGGGCCGAGGAAGCCGACGATCTCGCCGGGTGCGATCTCGAACGACACGTCATCGACGGCGGCGACGCGGCCGTAGCGCTTGGTGAGGGAGCGGGCGACGATGGCGTGGTCCATGGGTCCGAGGGCAAGGCTACACCGGGA
>PWQI01000222.1 GCA_003556805.1 Trueperaceae bacterium
CCGTCGACGGAAGAGGTGCTCAAGCAGCTCGGCAGCAAGCGTCGCAAGCACGTGTTGGTGGTCGGCATCGCGTTCACCAGCGACCACATCGAGACGCTCCACGAGCTCGACATCGAGTACGGCGAGATCGCGCACGAGGTCGGCATCACGCACTTCAAGCGCGCCCCCGCCCTCAACGGCATGCCGCTGTTCCAGGACGCGCTCGCGCAGATCGTCCACGAGCACGTGGAGCGCGGCGAAGCTTGCAACCCGAACTACGGCCTACGCTGCCCCGGCTGCGTCAACCCGCAGTGCCGCAACATCCTCAACCCGGTCAAGCCCTACCGCCGCACCCCGGTGACGACGTCGCCGAAGAACAAGCAGTACCCGACGACCTGATCTCGCGGCGGGGCACGCCCCGCCCTCGGCGCGCCTCGCGCCCTGGGCGGCCACGCACCGGCGCCTCCCGCACCACGACCGCCTCCCCCACGGCTGCAGCGCAGCTCGGGGGAGGCGGTCGTTCCTCGTCCCCGTAGGGTCTCGTTCACGCCGCCGGCCACCGCGCCGGCGGCCGGCGGCGGACCCGACCGGTCGGGACGCCCGCTGGGGAGTCGGGTGACCACCGCGCACGGTCACTCGCCCCGGGAGGGAGACGCGATGCAGCTTCTGCCTAGAGCGCATCTCATCGTCGGTCTGCTCGCCCTACTCTCATGGTCCAGCGCGCTGGCCATGTGCCAACCACCGGACTCGTCACTGGATTGGAGGTTCGTCGGTGAGGTCGTGCAGAACACGCGGGTCGTCCGCAGTGAGCACCGCACCGTCAGCGGCTGGCGCACCGTGACGGCCGTGTCGAACCCCAGCAGCGCACCAACGACCGCCACGCTCAGCGCCGGTTACGAGGACAACGTGAGCGTCAGCGCCAGCATCGTCCGCTGGGGTCTGGGTAGCTCCCACCGATCGACGTGGACGCACACGTTCGACGTCAGCGTGCCAGCGTCGTCTCGGGTTCGACTGCTGCATCAACGGCGTGAGCACTTCCAGGAGTTGACGTGGGACGTCATGTGCGCGTGGCGCCACGCTCGCACCGGTGAGGCTCGCCTCACCACGTACGGACGCGGGTACCGCGGCAGCATGTGGCGGCTCTACGACGCGTACGACGTGCGCACGGAGCGGCTGTGACCGCCGTCTTCGCTCTGCGCGCATCCGCTCTCGTGATCGCAGCGACGCTGCTCCTCACGATCGCATCCAGTGCCGCTGCGCAGTACTCGTACACGCTGGATCGCTACCAGCAGTACGTGTCGAACGGCCCCTGGTGGACGCACGCGACCGCCACGAACAACACCACCAGCTCGGTCACGTGGCGCGTGTCGTACAGCTCTCGCCGGTGCAGCACCTGGAGCGGGGCGTTGTCGCTCGTCCGCGCAGCGAACAGCTCGCTGGGGTACGACAGCTGCACGACGTCGTCAGGAACGATGTCTCGGCATCTTGCGCCATTCACGAGTGCCGCGTTGATGAGGCGCGACATCACGCACTGGAACTACTTTCGAGTTCAGAAGCACGACCGAGCAAGTGGCCGCCTCATCGAAACCGGATACGCGACCGAGCGAGATGCGTTTCAGGAGTACGCCTTCAGTGCCCACTTCTAGATACCAATCCCACACCAGGCGCGTGCACCCCTCGAAAGGGGTGCACGCATGGACCACGAGTGTCTTCCTCATGGTCGCGACGCTGGGCTGGGCACAACCGATTCCGATCCTCGCGACGTCATCGTTTGCGTGCCCCGAAGCAACATTGCCGATGCGTCTCGCTACACTCCAGCCCTTCGGAAACGTCGCCCCTGTCGATCCACTCGAATGGGTCGCCATCGACGAGTTCAAGGCGACGACACCATCGGTCTCGCCGACCTCGACGGATCCACCCATCCACATCGTCGTCCTCGCGTACCTGGCCGGGAACCCGGTCGACGTCGAGGTGCTGCTCACACCGTTCGGCTCCACCGAACCGACGTGGCGTCGTTTGATCACGCCCGAGATCCCGAGCATCGCGCGAGGCATGCACCTGTTCCCGTACTACCTGGTCGCCGAGATTCCCCACGCAGCGTACGGCCGCGCCTTTCCGGTCGACGGTCCGTACCATCTGGTGGCACGCCCGGCTCGTGATCCGCAAAGCGCCTACATCGACGGTTTCTGCATGGCCGAGGTCGCGACGTGGGTGTTGGTCGTGCGGCGGTGAGACGACTCGTCGCTGCTGCCGTATCGACGGCACTCGTCATGGCAGCGATCGGTGACGCGAAAGGTGGCACCTCGGCTTGGGTCGAACACCTCCCTCCGGCGCCAGCGTCGGTGGCAGCGACGACCGTGCCCTGGTACGACGCGCTCGACGCCTCAGCCAACGTCCGTCTCGCGACCGACGCCTCGGTTTCGCTGGCCGTGTCGCTACGCTGGCGACTCGATGCACACGAGTACCTCGCGCGTGCTGCTGGCGACGCAAGCGACCTGGCGTTGCACGCAAACGCGCTCGCCACCCGGACCTGGCAGTTCGAGCAACTCGGGTACGTCGCCCGCAGCTGCGAGACGTGGTGGCGTGCGGCGCAGGCCGACCTGATCGACCGTTACCTGCAGGAGCCTGGCACGAGGCTCGACGTCCTCACGACCACCGAGCTCGGGATCATGCGCGCGCTGCTGCTGCGCGACGCCGGATCCCCCCTCGACGCTGAGCGGATACGGTCGTGCCGCCTCGATGCCCACCTCGTGACCCTCGAA
>PWQI01000416.1 GCA_003556805.1 Trueperaceae bacterium
ACGTGCGGGACGAACGTGAGCGCGATGCCCGCGGTCGACAGGCCGATGAGCACGGGGTCGGTCGCATCGCCCTGCCCCCAGGCGAACGCCTGGATGGTGAGGTCGCGGACGTCGCCGAACACCAGCAGATCGCTCGCGATGGCGCAGCCGACGCCAGCCGCGGCCTCGCCGCGCCCGGTCCACACGCCTTGCCAACAGCGGTCCAGTTGAGCGCTCAAGGCGTCCCAGCGCACCCGCGCCGCGGCGGCCACGGTCGCGCACTCACCGGCCTCGGCCAACTCGAGGGCGTCCGCGACGCGGTCCTCCGCCAGGGCGTGCTCGGCCTCGGCGCAGTACGGGTAGGGCTCGAGGGCCTCGACGAACGGTCCCGACGACACCAGCCAGACCTTGCCGAGCAGCGCGGCCACGCCAACGGCCATGAGGAGCGGCGCCAGCACGAAGCGCAGTGCACGCCACAGCAGGCGATGGACCATGCTCGCAGTCTACCGGCGGCGTCCACGCGCGGGCGGGACTGGACACCGTTGACGGGGCGGCCGGTCGACCGTAGCGTCGACGCATGACGGCCCAGAGCACACCCCCGCTCCCCCACGGCGGCTACTGGCAGGGTGCCCAAGTGCGCCTGCGCGCCATGCGCCCGGACGACGACGCGCTCCTCCTCCACGACGAGCTCACCGACACCGAGGCGGTGCGCAACCTCAACTACGGCATGCCGCTCCCACGCTCACCCGCAGCCGCTCGCGAGTTCACCGAGCGCTTCGCCGAGTTCGGTTCCCACGACGAGCGCATCATGTTCTCGATCGAGACGATCGACGGCGAGCTGGTGGGTGGCATCAACATCCACAACCGCCAAGCCACCCACGGCACGTTCGAGACCGGCAGCCGCATCTACCGCGCCTACCGCGGGCGCGGCTACGGCTTCGACGCCAAGCTGCTGGTGCTGCGCTACGCCTTCCACGAACTGCGCTTCCAGAAGTACGTGATCCGCTGTATCGGCAGCAACGAGGCCATGGTGCGCCACGCCGCGCGGCTGGGATGCGTCCAGGAGGGCCGACTACGGCGCCAGATCTACACCGACGGAGCGCATCACGACGAGCTGGTCTACGGCCTGCTGCGCGAGGAGTTCGACGCGTTGTGGGAACGCGAACGGGAACGCGGCGTCGCCGCGGGCTAGGGTGGCGGCGGAGGGAACCATGCGCAGCGACGACTCCCTGGAACAGGCCCGGCTCGCCGGGGCGCGACGGCGCGCGCTCGACGAGGGGCGCGAGCCGCCGCCCGACCCCGCACCAGCAGCCCCGCCGCACGCGGACGCGGGCGCAGGTGCAAGCGCTCGCGCGCGGCCGAGCGTGGTACCCGATCTCGGCGCCGATGGCATCGACGTGCCGGCGGGCGGTGCCCCCTCCGGAGCGGCCGGCGACACGACCGCCACGGCGCTGCCCACGCCCGCCGTGGCGCGCGGCCCCTGGTTCGACGCGCGGGCCTTCTTCCTCGGGTGGCTCGCGATGATCGCGGCGCTGATCGCCGGCGCCAGCGGTCTGTTGATCGCGGCCGCCGGCTTCGGCGTCGCGTACCTGCTGGCGCGCCGCAGCCGGCTCGCCAACGCGGCCGTCTCGGTGGCTGGCGCGACCATCGCGACGGTCCTGACGTTGGCGGTCCTGTTCGTGGCCGCGCTCGTGTTCGCGGGCTGACGCGCTCGCCGGGCCGGCGGCGCGATCCCCCGCTTCCCGCGCTCCTGGCTCAGCCGTTCACGGTCCGCAGCGCAACGCTCGCCCAGCCCGCTCCGAACCACGGAAGGTGCTCCGCACCGCCGGGCACCAGCACCCGGTGCGCGCTGGAACCACAGCCAGAGGCGGCCGAGACACGCAGCGAGGCCGTGACCTCGTCGCGCTCGAGCGTTCCCTCGAGCGCGAAGCGATCGACCTGACCGCGCTCGAACGCGCGACCCACCCCGTCGTCCCAGATCAACTCGCCGCGCAGCTCGCCGGCCGGGGTCGGATGGGTCAGCCACGTGATCGCCGGCGGTGCCACGCCGGCGCCACCGGCGAGCCAGGCCGGGCGGGGATCGTCCACGGCTGTGGCGTCGGCCAGCGGCAGCGCGTGACCCTCACGCAAGAGCAACACCGGCCGACCCAAGGGCGCTTCGAGCTCCGCCCACGTCTCTCCCGGCCACACCTTCCCGGTGCCGAGCTCGAGCCACGCACCCGGCGGCAGCAGCGCCCGACGCGTGTGCGCGCCCTGCTCGAGCACCGGCGCCACCAGCAGCGCCGACCCGAGCATGTGCACGAAGCTCTCGCGCCAGCCTGGGCGCCAGTCCTGGAAGGCGTACACGAGCGGCCGCGTGATCGGCTCGCCACGCGCGCAGGCGGCGTGCTGCAGCGTCGCCAGGTACGGCACCAAGGCGGTTCGCAGCCGCATCAGGCGCCGCACCAACGGCACGACCTCCGGGTGCGACCACGGCTCGGTGGCGCTGCCGTCGTCGTTCCACGAGTGGATCGTGAAGCGCGGCATCGTCACGCCCTGCTCGATCCAGCGCACCAACAGCTCGGCGTCGGGCGGCGGTCCGGCGAAGCCACCGACGTCGTGCCCGTGGTTCGCCCAGCCGCACAGCGACATCGACAAGCCCATGGGCACGTTGTAGGCGAGGGTGTGCCAGCTGGTGACGTTGTCGCCCGACCAGGTCTGCGCGTAGCGCTGGGTACCGAGACCGCCCGAGCGGGTGACCTGGTAATCGCGCGCATCG
>PWQI01000235.1 GCA_003556805.1 Trueperaceae bacterium
CCCGCGACCTCGCGCAGGAGGCCGTGGACGTGGTGCAGCCGGTGCTGGACGCCATCGGGGGCGGCAGCGTCAGCGCGGACGACGACGTGGCGAAGCTGTCGATCGTGGGCGTCGCGATCGGTTCCACGCCCGGCATCGCGGGCCGCTTGTTCGCCGCGGTCGCGGGTGCCGGCGCCAACATCGAGATGATCGCCACGAGCGAGGTCCGCATCTCCGTGGTGATCCCGAAGGCGCTCGCCGAAACGGCGCTGCGCGCCGTCCACGACGCCTTCGAACTCGATCGGCCCGCACCGGCGTGAGGCTGCGCGCCACGCTGGACCAGGTGTTCCTGACAGCGCGTCCCGGCACCGTCGAGGTGCTGCTCGTGTGGGAACGCGAGAGCGGACGGCGCGAGCGCGAGACGCTGCACCTCGCGGTCGCCGACGCTGCGGCGGCCGTCAGCCTGCTCGGTACGACCCTGGCGCGACGCCCCGACGTGGCGAGCGTCGCGCGCTGTAGGCTCAGACTGGCCGGCCCGAACGCCCTGCGCGACGACCGCGGCCTGCAGGGCGCGTTGTCCGAGGCGTTCCGGGCCGAGCGCCGCCGCCCGGAGGGGCCGTGAGGGCACCCGGTCCGCGCTTCGTGCTCACGACGCTCGCGTACGTGCGCCGCGGAGACCACACGCTGATGCTCGAGCGCGCGCCGCGCACCGGCCGTGACGTGCACTCCGGGCGCTGGAACGGGCTCGGCGGCAAGTTCTTGGCGGGGGAGAGCCCCGAGGCCTGCCTGCGACGTGAGGTCCGCGAGGAGGCCGGCATCGAGGTCGAGGCTGCCAGCTTGAAGGGCTGCATCACCTTCCCGGCGTTCGACCATGGGACCGACGTGTACACCTTCGTCTACGTCGTCACGAGGTTCGCAGGCGAGCCGCTCTCCGCGGGACCCGAGGGGCGCCTGCACTGGGTCGAGACCAGCCGCCTCGTCGATCTACCCTTGTGGGAGGGCGACCGCGTCTTCCTGCCGTGGCTCGACCTGCCCGGCGTGTTCAGCGCCACGTTCCGCTACGTGGCGGGTCGCTTCGACGGGTTCGAGGTCGCGCACTACCCCAACGAGGCCAGCTTCTCCTGATCGAACAGTTTCACGAGGCGCTGCGCCAGCGCGACGTCGCCCCCGACGCGAACACGCCCAGTCATGAACGCCGTCATCGGGTTGAGCTTGCCCTTGAACAACGCGAGGAGATCGTCGTCGCCGATCGTCACCGTGAGGTCGGGCGCCTCGGCCCGGCCGTCCACGGTTCGCACCGTACCCGCGTCCAGGACGTGGTACACGGGCTCGGAAAGCTCGTACTGGATGACGGCCTTGGTGTCGCCGGCGGCCTCGACGTCGAGCGCTTCGGGCATGCGGTGGAGGAGGTCCTTCGCGGTCATGCCCTGTTGTACGACGCGGCGGAGTCCACCAGCGTCGGCCGGGTGCCACGGGTCGCTTCGAGCCACACCCAACGGCCGGGGTCGACGAGGTCGCGTGGTAGCCTCACGCCCAATCGAACGGGAGGTCCGCGCTTGGAGTTCGACCTGTCCGAAGAACTGCTCGCGATGCAGCGCACGGTGCGCGATTTCGCCGAGCGCGAGATCGCGCCGATCGCCGCCGAACTCGACCGGCAGCCGCGCTTCCCGTGGCCCACGTTGCGGCGGATGGGCGAACTCGGTCTGCTCGGGATCACCACGCCCGAGGCCGACGGCGGCGCCGGGCTCGACACGCTCAGTGCGGTCGTGCTGCTCGAGGAGATCGCCGTGGCCGACGCCTCGCACGCGACGATCATGAGCGTCACGAGCGGCTTGCCGCAGGCCTTGCTCGTGCGCCACGGCGACGACGAGCAGCGCCAGCGCTGGCTCCCGCGCCTCGCCTCGGGCGAGTGGATCGGCGCCTTCTGCCTCAGCGAGCCCCACGCCGGCAGCGACGCCGCTGCGCTCCGGACGCGGGCGGAGTCGGTGCCGGGCGGGTACCGACTGAACGGCACGAAGGCTTGGATCACGGGCGGAGGCGAGGCCCAGCTGTACCTGGTCCTCGCCATGACGGATCCGGCGGCCGGCGCCCGCGGCGTCAGCGCGTTCGTGGTGGAGAAGGACCAGGACGGCATCACCTTCGGTGCGCCGGAGTCGAAGCTCGGCCAGCACGCGGCCATCGCCACCAGCGTCACGTTCGACGACTGCTTCGTCCCGGTCGACCAGCGCCTCGGCGGCGAGGGGCAAGGCTTCGTCATGGCGATGGGTTCGCTCGACGGAGGTCGCATCGGGATCGCTGCGCAGTCGCTGGGGATCGCGCGTGCCGCGTTCACGGCGGCGCTCGACTACGCCGACGAACGCGAGGCCTTCGGCTCGCCGGTGCGGGAGTACCAGGGCGTCTCCTTCCCGCTCGCCGACATGGCGACCCGACTCGACGCGGCCCGCCTCTTGACGCAGCGCGCGGCATGGCTCCGCGACCGCGGCTACCGCGTCACGAAGGAGGCGAGCATGGCCAAGCTCTTCGCGAGCGAGACAGCGGGCTTCGTGACCGATGCCGCGCTGCAGGTGTTCGGCGGGTACGGCTACAGCCGCGACTACCCGGTCGAGCGTTACTACCGCGACGCCCGCGTCACCCGCATCTACGAGGGGACCAGCGAGATCCAGCGCATCGTCATCGGCCGCCAGTTGTACCGAGACCGCGGCCGCGGGCGGTGACGGACCACCGGAGGCTACGGTGATCGACTTCGAACTC
>PWQI01000362.1 GCA_003556805.1 Trueperaceae bacterium
CCATTTCGACCTCGGCGTCCTTGCTGTTCCGAACCTTCTCCTTCCGTTCCGGCTTCGTCTCGGTTCCGAGGACGAGCGTGTACTCACCGCCCAGACTCGAAGTGATGCGCGCCACCAAGCCTTCCGGCCATACACCTGGCGAGGTAGCGGTGAACTCGACCTCACCTTCCTTGAGTTTCACCGTGCCCTTCGCAGCCTTACCCTTGCCGTCGTCGACCGGAACGACGTAGGCCTTGGAGCCACCGTTGGCGAAGAACATGTTGATCGCATGGCCGAAGGCATCGACATCCTTGCCGTCGTCGTCGTTTCGGATGCCGCCGGCACCCCCACCGAGGGGTCCGAACATGTGCGCGTACTCTGCCACCGAACTGATGAACTCCGGCGCACCGTCCTTGTCCGTGACCGCCGTACCGCGCTTGACGTGACCCACGAAGGCCGTGATCGAGGTCGAGGCGGCCTCGATCGCCAGCGTGTTCGACGGGACATGTTCGACGTAGACCCCGGGATGCTTGTACACGTTCGCCATACTCCCTCCTTCGTCGGAGTGCTTGGGGTTCAGCCGACCGAAAGATGACCACGCAGTATGGCGAAGCTGAAGGTCTCAGGCCGTGGCTTCACACGATCCGAAACGCTCCCTGGACGGCACTTCTTCTCGCTTCGAGCGTGCCTCCTTGCAACTATGGGCCGTCGGTCGACTCGATCGAGATGTCTCGAGTCCTCACCGACGCGGGGGTGACGCTCGCTCGCACGAAGCGTAGGAGCACGTGATGTCCCTCACCGCTGGCTTCCTGGTTTTGCATCCTCTCTAGAAATTGTGGGCATATGACTAGCACACATACGGATAAAAATACAAGTCCCGCCGTGCACGGGCGGCACGAAAGCGGGGCGCGCGAGACGATGCGACGCAGCCATATCGACGCCCCTCGCCCACCACGATCGCCTCCGGTCGACCGCGTGAGCGCTTCGGATCACGCATCTGCCTTGCCGTAGAAGAACCCTATGAAGCCGAGAGCGATCCCCTGGAAGACCCCGATGATGGCGTTGGCCCCTTGCAACCACTCGAGTGGGTACATCTCGAGGTTCACGAGAGCGAACGGAATGGCCAGAATCGTGAGGTTGAGGAACACGACGTACGTCCACGACGCCAGCAAGGCGAGGCGATAGATGGCCGTGTCGACGGTGCGCTCATCCGACTTCCTCTGACTCGCCGCGATGAGCGCCGAGGTGATGATGCCGATGGTTGGAACGACATGAGGCGCAAACCAGTTCCAGGCCTCAACGAAGTTGGTGTCGAAGCGGCCGACGAAACTCTGGGCGAAGAGCAGCGCGAAGCCGAAGAGGGCACCACCATACCAAGGGTATGAGATCTTCGTCATGCTGCGCCTGAACCCGACGACCGCCATCGACCCTCACCTCGCCTCGAAGTAGCCCCAGATCCCAGCCTGGATGAAGTGGTTCTGGCCTTGATGCTCACGGTTGAACGTCTGGTACGGCTCTCCCGCCGGAGGCTTCTCGAACTCGTACACGATGCCCCATACGGCATGCGAATCACCGAGTTCGATGTCGGCCATGCTCATGGGGAGGCGACCGATGCCGCCTTCGAGCCACACGTTGACCGTCTCCTGATCGACCTCGGTTCGCTCACCGCCACACACGTCGCTGACGACGACACAGTCGTCATCAGTCACCACGAAGACGAGAACGCGCCCGTACCCGACTGGCACCTCATCCGTGAACAGCAGCCGAAGGTACGTGCTGAGGCTCCAACGATGGGTGATCCGCAACGCGGGCGGCCAACGCTCCGGTTCGGGCTTCGGAGTGGCGTCTCGGTTGATCTGCTCGAGCCTCGTGACGACGGCGAACCCGGACGGCACGTAGTAGTAGCTCTGGTCGAAGTACCCGACGGACCTCAACCCCTCGTGGAGCATCGCATCGATGCGGCCGAGGGTGTGCGCCTCCGGGAAGAACTCCCTCGGGAACTCCACCGGACGCACGGACGGTGGCGGAACCGGCCACGGGAAGTGGGGGAAGCCATCAGGAGGCGGCCGCGACGGCGGATCGGGCGCGACGGGCGTATCAGGAACGGACGTCGGAACGGAGGGCGGAGGCACGTGGCGGTCGCGGGCCTGGTCGGGGATGGCGCCCCACACGGCCGAACCACCCACCGCGGGTCCCAACGATTCCAGGTTCGGCAGCGAGAGATAGGGTTCCATGCGCGAGAAGTAGGCCTGCGGTTGCTCCAGGAACATGGAGCGCGTGTCCGCCAGCGAGCCGACGTTCCACAGGTACTCTTCGACGAGGATGCCGAACAGCCCGTCATCAGGATCGACACCCAACGCGTCAGCGACACGCGGCGAGATGTTCACCAGGCGCGCTTCGTCGGCCGCAAACCCGAACGTTCCGACAACTGTGCACAACGTCGACAAACCCGACTCGGCGCTCCTCACCAGGAGCCAGGTGCCGAGCGGCGGGATGCCGAAGTTCTCATCCCAGTATCTGGACTCGTGGTTCACCTCGCAGACCGGGAAGGCCAGCTCGTATGGAACGCCGTACGACGTTCTGCTCGCGCTCGTGACGAGCGACGGGTCGATGAGGCTGGCGATACCAGCAGATGGGCCATCAGCGTGTCGATGGAGCCAACCCGCGCCGTCCAACCCCTCAGCCATCGCGAAGCTCCAGGCCACAACACACGCGAGCACGGTGATTCGCATCCACTGCATATTCGAACTCCCCTCTCGAGCGCGCGCGACGCAGGAGTTGCTGGCATGCGGTGCTACGTGTTTCGCCAGTCTGTTCCCTCGTTTTCCTCCTGTCAAGCGGACGCATGTCAACGCTTGACATCACCACACGGCGCCCGCATAATGCGCACCTCAAAACGCATAGCTTCCCGGTCTCCTGCCCCGACGGTACGGATCGTTCTGCGGTGACCATCGTTCCCCGACAGGCGCCTTCCGGGTCGCGCACGCCACGATCGCAGAGTTTGGAGTGATGCCGAATGCCGTCCGACCCACTGGATTCCTCGACGAGTCCGGCCGACGCTGCGCCTGAGACGCAGCACAAGTACTGCCACGTACCGCGGATGCCCGAGCCGCAGTTCGACCCGATCCACGACCTCAGCCGCCTGAGCGCGATCGCGATGACGCGGAAGAAGTGGCAGACCGGCACAAACATCAAGTACCACTTCTTCGACGACGAAGGCGACGCCTCGACGCACGTGCTCCCCGACGGCACGACGACGGTGGTGTCGTGGCGAGCGAGGGACGCGACGCAGCTCGACCTGGTCCGCCAGGCGTTCGACACGTGGAAGGCGCAGGGCATCGGCCTCACCTTCACCGAAGTGGACGACCGCTCGGAGGCCGAGGTGCGCATCGGCTTCGAGCGCGGCAACGGCTCGTGGTCCTACGTCGGTACCGACAACCTGCGCGTCGGCATGAACGCGCGCACGATGAACTTCGGCTGGGACCTCACCGACCCGTCGGGTGGGGACACGGCGCTGCACGAGATCGGCCACGCGATCGGCTTCCCCCACGAGCACCAGAACCCGTACGCGGGCATCGTGTGGGACGAAGACTTCGTGTACGCCGCGCTGTCGCGGCCGCCGAACCGCTGGGACCGCGAGACCATCTACAGGAACGTGCTGATGAAGCTCGACACCTCGGAAGTCGAAGGGTCGAGCTGGGACCCGGACTCGGTCATGCACTACCCCTTCAGCCCCGGCTTCATCGTGGAACCCGAAACGTTCCGCAACGGTCTCACACCGACCCCGGGGCTGTCGGCTCGTGACGCCGCGTGGGCGCGGAAGTTCTACCCGGCGACCGACGAGGAGGCGGTGGACGAGCTCGTGCTCGGCAGCGTCGGAGAACTCGACGTCGGCCAAGGTGAGCAGAAGGAGTTCGGCGTGCGGCCGCGAGCGACGCGGACCTACACCTTCCAGGTGCTGGGCGAGGGCGACACCACCATGGTGCTGGTGCGCATGATCGACGGAACACCGCTGTACGTCGCGGGCGACAACGACATGGGTTTCGACAGGCAAGCGCGACTGCGAGTGAGGCTGTATCGCGGAGACGAGTATCGGCTGCGCGTGCGGGTGGCGTATAGGCTGGAGACGGAGCCATTGCTCGTCGCCATGTACTGACCCCGTATCCGCGTCGCGATCGGGAGCATGGACAGCGGTCATGAGGCGCGCCGTGCCTCGAAGCCTCTCTCGGCTAGGAGGTCGTGGTGTCGAACGATACGCAGTCCGTCGGTAGCAGCCGCATCCTCGTCAAGCTGAGGCCCTCGAACGCCTTGGCGGCGGCCGAGTCGCGCGGCACGCTGCGGCCCCTGTTCGAGTCGCGTCCGCCCTTCCGCCTCTCGACGAGTGCCGAGTGGTTCGTCGCCGAGCTCCCCGAGGGCGCCGCCACGCCGTGGGACGCGGCCCACGCCCGCGTCGCCGACCAGCTCGGCCTCGCACCCGGCGACGTCCTCTTCGTCGAGCCCGACATGGTGCACGACATGTACGGCGAGCACGGCCACGACCCGAACGAGCTGCCACCGAACGCCAGGCTCGCGCTGGGCACGGACTGCGGCCCGGTCGACCAAGACGGCGACTGCGGCAAGGCCGTCGGGCCGGCCGGCTTTGCGTGGCACCTCGGCGAAGGCTACAGCCAACTCGGCGACGCCCGCTCGCGCGTCGGCTTCACGGAGCCCCGCACCCGCATCGCCCACCTCGACACCGGCTACTCGCGCTCGCACACGACCGTCCCGCGCAACGTCCTGGTCGACCTCGAGCGCAGCTTCGTGCCGAACGACTCGCCCGACCAGGGGGCCCAAGACCCTGCGCGCCGCACCTGGCTCCTCGACGCCAGCGGCCACGGTACCGGCACGATCGGCATCCTCGCCGGCGCCCCAGCGAGCGAGAACGCGCCGCCGCTCGGCGGCGCCCCCGACGCCGACGTGCTGCCGTTGCGCATCGCCCGGCGCGTCGTCCTGCTCTACACGAGCGCGTTCGCCCAGGCCCTCGACTACGCGCTCGAGCAGGCCTGCGACGTGCTGTCGATGAGCCTGGGCGGGCTGCCGTCGCGCCTGTGGCGCGAGACGGTCGACCGCGCCTACCTCGGCGGCCTGTGCATGGTCACGGCCGCCGGCAACAACTTCAGCGGCCTGCCCGTGCGCGGGGTGGTGTACCCGGCACGCTACCGGCGCGTGATCGCGGTCACCGGCGTGATGGCGGACGGTCGGCCTTATCGCGACCTGGGCGGTCCCGGCTGCGCCCGCGTGTTCGAGGGCAACCACGGACCGGCGAGCGCCATGAAGGCCGCGATCGCGGCCTTCACGCCGAACATCCCCTGGGCGCGCTACGGCTGCCCCGACACGGTGCGGCTCGACGGCCAGGGCACGTCCGCTGCCACGCCGCAGGTAGCCGCGGCGGCAGCGCTGTGGCTGGAGCAGCACAAGCTCGAGCTCGAGCGCGACTGGCACCGTGTCGAAGCGGTGCGCAACGCGCTGTTCGAGTCGGCGCGAGCGTCGTCGGGCGACGACGCGTACTTCGGCGCCGGCGTGCTGCAGGCATCCAAGGCGCTCGACGTCGCCCCAGTCATGGGCTTGCCGCAGACGCCGTCCGACAACGACTGGTTCCCGCTCCTGCGGATCCTGACGGGCCTCGGCGTGGCCCACTCCCCGGAACGGCAGCAGATGTTCGACCTCGAGCTGATGCAACGGTGGCTGCTCAACCCGGAGCTCCAACGCCTGGTCCCCGATCCCGAGGCCGACGTGGAGCTCTCCCCCGACACGCGCAAGAAGGTCCTGGAGGCGGTGATCGAGGACGAGCGGGCATCGCTGGCCCTCCGTAGGCACGTCGCCGATCAGTACCCGGTCGTCGCCGGCCGCGGCCGCACGGCGCCGCGAACGCCGGCGTCCGAGGCGATCATCCCAGCCGACCTGCCGGCCTTCGACGTGACGCCCGAGCCGAGCACACCGGCGCGGCGCCGCATCCGCGTCTACGCGCTCGACCCGAGCTTCTCCGTCCGCCTGGCGAGCTCGCGGATCAACGAGGCGACGATCGACGTCCCCTGGGAGGAGCTCGGCGCCGGCCCCGTCGGGGAGTACATCGCCGTGCACGACGTCGACGCAACGGGCAAGCGCTACGCCGGCGTGGACCTCGACGACAAGCGGCTGCTCGCACGCGACGGCTGGTCCCCCTCCGAGGGCAACCCGCAGTTCCACCAGCAGATGGTGTACGCCGTCGCGATGAAGACGATCGAGCACTTCGAGCGCGCCTTGGGGCGGCCGGTGCTCTGGCGCGACCGCCAGGTGCGTACCAAGCAGAGGTCGCGGCACGAGTTCACCGAGCACCTCTCCATCCGACCGCACGCCCTGCGCCAAGCCAACGCGTTCTACAGCCCGAGCGACGTGGCGCTGCTGTTCGGCTACTTCGAGGCGACCGGCGACCTGCCGCGCGAGCAGGTGCCGGGGAGCCGCGTGTTCACGTGCCTGTCGTACGACATCGTCGCGCACGAGACCACGCACGCCATCCTCGACGGGATGTACCGGCGCTACAACGAGGCCAGCAACCCCGACGTCCTCGCGTTCCACGAAGGGTTCGCGGACGTCGTCGCGCTGCTGCAGCGCTTCACCATGCACGACGTGCTGGTGCACGAGATCGCTCGCACGCGCGGCGACATCGAGGCCGAGTCGATCCTCGGCAGCCTGGCCGTGCAGTTCGGCCGCGGTAGTGGCCGCGGCGGTGCGTTGCGCCAGGCCATCGGCAGCCGCCAGGGAGGCGAGTGGCGGCGCAACGCCCCCGACCCTGGCGCGCTGCGCGAACGCCTGACGCCGCACGCGCGCGGAGCCGTGTTCGTCTCGGCCGTGTTCGACGCCTTCGTCGCCATCTACAAGGAACGGACGACCGACCTCGTCCGGCTCGCCACCGGCGGAACCGGGGTCGTCCCCGACGGCGCCATCCACCCCGATCTGGTGAACCGCCTCGCGGACGAAGCCAGGAAGTCGGCGACGCACGTCCTGAACATGTGCATCCGCGCCCTCGACTACCTGCCGCCAGTCGACGTGACCTTCTTGGAGTTCCTCCGCGCCCTCATCACCGCCGACTCCGACGTCGTACCGCACGACAGCCACGGGTACCGCGTCGCTTTCGCCGAAGCCTTCCGCAGCCACGGCATCCACCCCACGGGCGCGTCGGCCGCGGGCCTGCTCGGCACCTTCTCCACCGACGCGCTGCGCTGGCGCGGCATCGATCACGCGCTGCTGTCCGACACGATCGAGCAGAGCTTCGCCGGCGTCTTCGACTCCCTGAAGCGCTACGCCGACGCGTGCTTCTACTTCGGCGATCGCGAGAAGCTCCACGCCGCGACGGTCGATGGTCGACGTGAGCTCAAGCGGCTGTTGCGTCAGGCGTTCGAGTCCGCCCCCGACTTCGCCTCCGCGATCGGACTCGACCCCCAGAAGGACTTCTGGGTCGAAGAGCTCAGGCGCGCGATCCGGACGACGCCGGATGGCCGCTACGTGCCCCAGGTCATCGTCGCGCTGACGCAACGGAAGACGCTGCGCGCGAGCCGCGACCGCCCCGCGTTCGTCTTCCGGGGGGGCACCACGCTCATCGTCGACCTGGCGGCGCAGCGCGTGACGTACAGCATCTCCAAGCGGCTCGGCAGCACGACCCGCCTCGAGCGGACGCGCGACTACGTCCAGCGGCTCGCGTCGGACCCTGCGGGCGCGTTGCTGCTGAGCGAAGACCAACAGCGCGAGCCGTTCGCCGCGCTCCACTCACTCGGTTCGATGTCGAGGCCTTGACCGGTGACGGGGAGGCCCCGACGATGCCGAACCGCTGGTTCCGCCCACTCCTCGCCCTGAGCGCTTGCCTCGCTCTGCTCACCGGTTGCACGCCGACCGCCGTCTCAAGCGTGTGATCCATCCGATAGCCAGCTCGGCGTGAGCCTGCGAGCCTAGGTCCTCCCACCCACCGCCCGTCGCGCCCATCGGTGTCGGCGTCACGGTGGACCATGGTCCGAGGAGGCCCCATGCACACGTCATCACGATCCGACGCCACTTCGCTTCACGCTCGCACCTGGCGCTTGCCGGCGGTCCTAGCGGCCCTCGCCGCGTTCGCGCTGGTCATCGGTTGCGCCCAGCCGCCAGCGCCCGGCGAACCCGATCCCGAACCCGAACCCGAGCCCACCGTGCTGAGCGGCAACGCCGCTTGGGCCGACCTCGAGGGCGCCGAACCCGGCCCGCTGCTGTCCGTCTCGCTGTGGATGCTCGACATCGAGATCCCGGAGCCGGGACCGCGGGCGCACACGAGCGTGGTCGGGGGCCATGACTCGCAGACCCTGCGCTCCAGCGCGGCAGGCCTCGACGTCGACGGCGACGTGCTGCGCTCCTCGGCCGTGGTCGAGATCGAGGACGGCTTCTACCTCGCCGGGTTGGGCCAGGTTGCTGCCGACGGCACGTACGAGCTGGCGCTGCCCGACGGCGACGCGCTCCCCGAGGCGCTCTTCCGAGACGCCGAGGACGCCGTCGCGGCGCTGTTCTTCGCCGACGGCCCCGAGTGCACGTTGGAGGCCAGCGATCCCTCCGCCCGCGTGACCCTCACGTTGTTCGAGGGCGTCACCGTCGCGTCACCCGCCTTCTTGGCTCCGACGGGTCTCGGCATCGCGATCACCACGACCGAAGCCGTCGACCCGGACTTCGACTTCGCGTCCGGCTTCGCGAGCACCACCTTCGTATCGCTCGCGTACGCCACGGCACCGACGACGATCACCACGACCGGCGCCGACTGCGAACCCGAGGCGGGCTTCGCGGTCGACGTCGACGTCGAGCTCGCCGCAGGTTGGAACCAACTCACCTGGGTCTACCTTCCCGACGACGGCCTGACGGTCCGCGACCGACCCGTCGACGAGCCGGTGTTCTCGCTCGTCTTCCCCTACGCCGGCCTCTGAGCCATCCGTCCACACGATCGGAGTGCGTGGGCCCCGTATCCCGGGGCCAACGCGCATGAGGACCTCCGGTCGCTGCCATCCGCGATGATGACGGCGACCGGAGGAACCCCATGCCGCCCACCAGCCCCGACCCCGCGCTCCTGACCGACGACACCGTCGCCACCCTCCTCGCCGCCCACGGCTTCGACGTACCCGCCGACGACCTGCGCGAGATCGGCGCCACCGCCCGCGCGATGCTCGAGCAGGCGCTGGCATGGGACGCGCTCGAGCCGTTCGATCACGAGCCCTGGAGCCACTGGTTCGACGCCGAGCGCCTCGCGGCGCAGCGTCCGTCCGGTGCGCCGGACGAGCGCCCAGGCGCCCGCACCGCGTCCGAACCCGCTTCGGGCTCTCAGGCCGCCAACCTCGACGGTCCCGACCTCGCCTTCGCCGACGCGGTCGACCAGGCCGCCTGGCTCCGCGCCGGCGGCTCGTCGGTCGCGCTCGTGCGCAGCTACCTCGAGCGCATCGAGCGGCACGACCCGCACCTGCGCTCGTTCATCACCGTCACCGGCGAGCGCGCCCTGCGCGCTGCCGAGCGCGCCGACGCCGAGCTCCGAGCCGGCCGCGACCGCTCCGCGCTCCACGGCATCCCCTTCGCCGTGAAGGACCAGATGCTCGTCGACGGCGTGCGCCTCACGGGCGGCTCACGCGTGTTGAGCGACGTGACGGGCGACCGCACGGCCAGCGCCGTGGCGCGTCTCGAAGCCGCCGGCGCGGTCTTCCTCGGCACGCTCAACACCCACGAGTTCCACGCGGGCCCCACGCGCGACTTCCCCTTCGGCGCCGCCCGCAACCCCTGGGACACGGAGCGCAGCCCCGGCGCTTCGTCCAGCGGTCCGGCGGCGGCGGTCGCGGCCGGCCTCGTCTCGTTCTCCCTCGGCGGCGACACCGGCGGCTCCATCCGCGGTCCCGCAGCGTTCTGCAACCTCGTCGGCCTCAAGCCCACCTGGGGCCGCGTCAGCCGCGACGGCGTCATCCCCCTCGCCTGGTCGCTCGACTGCGTCGGCCCGCTCGCACGCAGCACCCGCGACGTCGCCGCCATCCTGCGCGTCACCGCCGGGCCCGACCAGCGTGACCCCACCGCCAGCCACGCCAGCGTCGACGACTACGCGGCCCACCTCGGCGCCGCCGACCTGCGCGGCGTCCGCATCGGCGTGATCGACGAGATGATGGACGAGGGCGGCGTGAGCGCCGACGCGCTAACCGCCACCCGCGCCGCGCTCGACGTGCTGCGCGAGCTCGGCGCCACCGTCACGCACGTCAGCCTCCCCCTCCTGAGCGTCGCGCAGCAGGTCTGCTCCGCGCTCGTCCTCGCCGAGGCCGCCAGCCACCACCGCCGCTGGCTGCGCGAGCGCTACCTGGATTACGACGTGAACACCCGCGTCGGCTTCCTCGCCGGCGCCGTCACCCCCGCCTTCGTCGCCGCCCACGCGGGCCGCATGCGCACCGCGATCGCGCAGCAGCTCATGGCGCTCTTGGAGGACGTCGACGTGCTCGCCGGCCCAGCCGCCGACGCCGCGCACCGCCTCGACACGCCCCGCCGCCGCGGCGCCGACCAGGGTCCCGCAGGCACACCGGCCACACCCCTCCCGCAGGCCTACAACCTCGCCGGCGTCCCCTCGCTCTCCGTCCCCTGCGGCTTCGACCCCGCCGGATTGCCGCTCGGCCTGCAACTCGCCACCCGGCACTTCGACGAGGCGACGCTGCTGCGCGTGGCGGACGCCTACGAGCGGGCGATGCCGTGGCGGGAGCGGCGGCCCGGCGTCGCATGACCCCCGCAGGCTCGCTGTACACGCCGTGCCTGGCGCGCCCGAGCAGGGCGCAGCCCGCATCGGATACCCTCATGCCATCGGTCCGCACACGACCACGGAGGTCGATCCGCCAGGGCCAGATGGGTCAGGTACCACCATGAGCACCGTCCA
>PWQI01000121.1 GCA_003556805.1 Trueperaceae bacterium
CCCGCCCCCGCCACGCCGTACGCCATCGACAAGCTGACCGGCGAGACGTACCTGCGCTTCTTCGCTCGCGAGCACGGGCTCGACGCCCGCGCGCTGCGCTTCTTCAACGTCTACGGCCCGCGCCAGAGCGCCGACTCGCCCTACTCGGGCGTGATCGCCCGCTTCGCGACCGGCCTGCTGCAGGGCGAGCCCCTCACCGTGTTCGGCGACGGCGGCCAGACCCGCGACTTCATCTTCGTGGGAGACGTCGCCGACATCGTCGTGCGCCACGTCGAGGAGCGCCCCGAGCGCGGCGCCATGCGCGTGATGAACGTCTGCAACGGCACGCGCACGTCGCTGCTCGACCTGATCGACGCGCTCGGCGGCGCCACCGGCAGCGCGCCCGAGGTGCGCCACGTGGGCGCGCGCAGCGGCGACATCCGCCACTCGCGCGGCGCCCCGGCTGAGCTCGGCGCGTGGTACCCGGACAGGCCGCGCACGGGGCTCGACAAGGGCTTGCAGCGGTTGATGGGGTGGATGCGCCCGGCGTAGGTACACTCGCAAGGAACCGCGACAACCGTGTACACGGCGACGTTTCGGCGTCCGTCGCGGCTCTGTTGACGTGACGACGCACCCTCAGAGGGGTTGACCACTTCGTTCGATGGTCTCTATGGTCGGGGCAGGCCAAAGGAGGTCGACATGAAGCGCACGCCCCTCTCCTCGTACGTGCGGCGTGCCTTCGGCGCGTCGTTCCTCGTCGTGCTCATCGCCGCCTGTGGCGGTCCGAGCGGCGGTACAGCGCCGCCTCCCGAGAACGGCAACGGCGAGAACGGTGAGACCGGCGACCTCGCGTCGGCCCTGAACGCGCTCGGCGTGGACACCACCGCGACGGCTCGCGTCGACTCGCAGGGCGAAGCGTTGCCCGACGACTACGCGCCGCTCGGTGGCACGGCATCGACCAGCGGGCCCGAAGTGCTCGCCGGTGCCACCGGGTCGTCCGCCGTCCATGAACTGTTCATCGCCGGCCCGACCGTGACCGCCTCGGGCAGCGGCATCAGCCTGGTCGAGCTCGACGACGTCCTGATCGACGGGGACGGTGCGGTGCAGAAGGGCACGGTGGCTTCGTTGCTCGCCCTCGACGAGGTGGACCATCCCTGGGTCGACGACGACAGCGGCGCCGGGGCACAGTCGAACGACGGCCGCAGCCTGCGCGCCGCTACGAGTGGCGACCTCGACGGCGACGGCCTCGACGAGATCGTGGTCGTCTACGTCGACACTGCGCTCGCTGCGCGGCCGGTGCGCGTGTTGACCATCGACGACGCCGAGGCCGGCTTCGACGAGACGGTCAGCACCGTCGTCAGCGATGGCCGAGAGGTCCTGGACGTGCAAGTGGTCACCGGCGATTTCACCGGCGACGGCGTCGCGAACGTGGTGCTGGCGCTGGCGGACGAGGCGGGCATCGACCTGCTCTTCCTCCAGGGCGGGCCGGGCTCGTACAGCGTGGACACCTCCAGGAACATCGCGGCGGCCACCGACGCAGACCAGATCACGGCTCGTCTCGCGGCCGGCAACCTCGACTACGACAACAAGCTCGAACTGGTGGTCGTCGTCAACGAGCTGGTCTCGAGCGGCGGAAGTTTGACGGGCACCGCGCGCTACTTCGTCTTCGACGACGCCTCGACTGGGTTCAGCGAGCTCGCCAGTGGTGCGGTGGGCGCCGTCGGCGCGGCGGCGGCGCAGGTCGCCGACGTGGCGCTGGGCGACATCACCGGCAACGGCCTCGACGAGATCGTGCTGGGCGGCCTCACGTCGTTCAACACGCAGTGCGACGACCAACCCGAGGCCGTCGTGATGGCGCTCGGCAATGCGATCAGCAACTTCGAGCCGCTCGGAGCGGCCGTGGTGGACGCCGGCTTCGCCGATTGCGCATCCGTCGCGTTCGCACCGGTCATGCACCGCTTCTTCCACGTGACGACCCCGGACCTCGATGGCGACGGCGTGAGCGCGATCCAGGCCGGTCGCTACGTGTTCGCGAACTTTCGTGACGAGGCGCCGTTCACGCTGACGCACGAGATCCCGGAGGCGGCGTTCTACCAGAGGAACGCGAACGCACACGTTACAACCAACACGAGCGCCATCGTCGCGGCCGACGTCACGGGTGACGGGCGCGAGAACATCGTCACCTACCACCAGTGGATCGCCGACGTACGCGTATGGGGCCTGTCAATGGTGACGAGTGTGGGCGACGATGGCTTCGCCGAGCTCAGCCGCGTGCCGACGGCCGAGTACGACGTCGGGGACGATGTTCGGCCGCTGCTCGTGCCTGCCAACGTCTATCACAACAGCGTGGTGATGGCGCACGTCGCGGGATCGCACGAGTTGGTGTTCACCGAACCGCTGCTCATCGCCGTGATGGCGGCTGCGCCCTGTGGCGAGGGCATCGGTCAGAACCTGGCCGGCTGCTCGACCACGTTCGGGAACTCCAGTGCGGTCACCGTCACGAATGAGGTAACCGTGTCGGTGTTCGCGAGTGCGTACGTCGGCAAGAGGACGGCCGTCAACGTCCCCTGGCTCGGATCCTACGGTGCCGATTTCAAGGGCACCGTGCGTACACGCGCGTCGTTGTCGGCCGGGCAATCCTACAGCCTCGAGAAGTCGCAGCGCTTCACCTCCGGACCCCTCGAAGACGCGGTGATCTTCACCGTGGTCCCGTACGATCGCTACCTCTACGACGTCCTGTCGCACCC
>PWQI01000442.1 GCA_003556805.1 Trueperaceae bacterium
CCGATCTACCGCGGCCTCGGGCTCAGCGTCGCCACCATCGAGCACGGTATGGACGGCACGGCGCGGCGCGCCGCCTACGGCGCCGACATCACGTACATGACGAACAGCGAGCTCGGCTTCGACTACCTGCGCGACAACATGGCCTTCCGTCCCGACCAGCTGGTCCTGCGAGAAGAGACGCCGCTGCACTTCGCCATCATCGACGAGGTCGACTCGATCCTCGTCGACGAGGCCCGCACGCCGCTGATCATCTCGGGTCCGGCCGACGTCGCCGGCGACAAGTACCAGGTCATGTCGCGCCTCGCGCGCCAGCTCGAGCGCGGTGCGGCCGGCGAGGACAAGGCCCCGCCCACGGGCGATTACACCACCGACGAGAAGTCCAAGGACATCCACCTCACCGAGCAGGGCATCGCCAAGGCGGAGAAGTCGCTCGGCGTCGAGGACATCTTCAGCCCGGCCAACATGGAGCTCGGCCACATGCTGCGCCAGGCGCTCCGCGCCAAGGAGCACTACCACGTCGACAAGCAGTACGTGCGAGACGACGCGGGACAGATCGTGATCGTCGACGAGTTCACCGGCCGCCTCATGCCGGGCCGTCGTTTCGGCGAGGGGCTCCACCAGGCGATCGAGGCGAAAGAGGGCGTGAAGATCGAGCGCGAGAACCAGACGCTCGCGACCATCACGTACCAGAACTTCTTCAAGCTCTACGACAAGATCGGCGGCATGACCGGCACGGCCAAGACCGAGGAGAAAGAGTTCCAGGAGATCTACCGGACGGACGTCCTGACGATCCCGACGAACAAGCCGGTGATCCGCGACGACGGCGAGGACGTCGTCTTCAGGACCATCGAGGGCAAGTACCGCGCGGTCGTCGACGAGATCGTCGAGGTCCACAAGCGCGGCCAACCCGTGCTCGTCGGCACGGTCACGATCGATGCCTCGGAACTGCTCTCGAAGATGCTGACCCGCAAGGGGATCAAACACGAGGTGCTCAACGCCAAGTACCACGGTCGCGAGGCGGAGATCGTGGCGCAGGCGGGCAGCGTCGCCGCGGTGACGATCTCGACCAACATGGCCGGCCGCGGCACCGACATCGTGCTGGGCGGCAACCCCGAGGCGCTCGCCCGGCAACTGCTGGTGCGCGAGGGTTTCGAGCGCTACGACTCCGTTACCGAGCTCTTCATCAAGGCGATCATGCTGCACCGTGAGGACGAGGCGCGCGAGGTGGCGCGTCGCCTGGAGGGTCTGCCGAGCGGCGTCCTCGAGCGCATCGTGCAGCTGCGCGACCAGGCCGAGCGCGACCACGAGAAGGTCGTCTCTGTCGGCGGTCTCCACATCATCGGGACGGAGCGGCACGAGTCCCGACGCATCGACAACCAGCTGCGCGGCCGCGCCGGCCGCCAGGGCGACCCCGGCTCGAGCCGCTTCTACGTCTCGTTCGAGGACGACCTGATGCGACTGTTCGCCAGTGAGCGCGTGCTGGGCATGATGGACCGCCTCGGCATGGACGACGAACAGCCGATCGAGGCGAAGATGGTCACCGGTGCCATCGAGCGCGCACAGAAGCGCGTCGAGGACCGGAACTTCGGCATCCGCAAGCAGCTGCTCGAGTACGACAACGTCATGAGCAAGCAGCGCGAGGTCGTCTACGCCCAGCGTCGCGACGTCTTGCTCGGCCGCGACATCAGCGAGTCGGTACGCGACATGATCGCGGACTACGTCGATTCGCAGGTGCAGCGTTACCTCAACCCGGAGCTCGAGCCCGAGGAGCGCGACATGGGCGCGCTGCGCACGGCCGTGCTCGAGGCCGTGCCGCAGCTCGAGGACTTCGACTTCGAGACGCTGCGCGAGGCCAACGACCCCGACGAGGCGACCGAGATGGTCTTGCCGCACCTGGACACTGCCTACGAGGCGCGCGAGACCGAGCTCGGAGCCGATCTGCTGCGCGAACTCGAGCGCTTCATCGTCCTCCAGGTCGTCGACCAGCACTGGAAGGAGCACCTGCACAACATGGACGTGCTCCGCCAGGGCATCGGTCTGCGCGGCTACGGCCAGCGCAACCCACTCCAGGAGTACGCCTTCGAAGGCTTCAACCTCTTCGAGGAGATGACGGCCAACATCAAGCTGAACGTCGCCAAGCTGCTCTTCCGCGTGCAGGTCCAGACCGGCTCGCGTCTCGAACGGCGCGAGGCGCGCACCGGCCTCCGTTTCGAGCAAAGCGGACCGCCCACCCTCGGCGCCGGCGACGGTCCCACCAAGCCGATCACGACCGACGACAAGGTCGGGCGCAACGATCCCTGCCCCTGTGGCTCCGGCAAGAAGTACAAGCACTGCCACGGCCGTGCCGCGGCCGCCTGAGCCCATGAGCGCAGCGGCCGATCGTGCGCCGCTCACCTCCTTCGGTTCGCGCCTGCATGCCCGCATCGGCGCGGTCGGATCGACCGTGTGTCTCGGTATCGACCCGCGTCCGACCGGCCACCCGCTGACGCACCCCGATCGCGTGGCCGGCGACCCAGCCGGGGTCGCCAAGGGCGTGGTCGAGTTCTACCGCAGCGTGCTCGAGGCCAGCCATACGCGACTCGCTTGCGTCAAGCCGCAGTTTGCGTTCTTCGAAGCGCTCGGCATCCCGGGCGTGATCGCCCTCGCGCAGGTGATCGCCGACGCGCGATCGCTCGAGCTGCCCGTGATCCTCGACGCCAAGCGCGGTGACATCGGCAGCACCG
>PWQI01000264.1 GCA_003556805.1 Trueperaceae bacterium
CGCGATCGCAGCCCGCGCGATGCTGAGCGAGGCGCTCGCACACGCGTCGGACACGCGCGTCGTGCGGGTCGGTACGGACGCCCTGGACTCGTTCGTCGAGGTCCTCTCCAGCGGCTTCGGTGACGCCGACGCCATCGTCGTGGCCGACGAGCGCACCTTCGCCGCCGCCGGCGCCGCCGTCGACGCAGCGCTGCGCGCGGCCGGCCGGCGCGCCGCTCCGCCCATCGTCTTGGCCGCCGAGCCGCTGCCCTACGCCGATCTCGCGACGGTCGAGACGCTCGAGCGCCGCTTGCGCACGGACGCTGCGGTGCCCGTCGCCGTCGGCTCCGGCACGATCAACGACCTGACGAAGCTCGCGGCCCACCGCCTCGGTCGACCCTACGCCTGCGTGGCGACCGCGGCTTCCATGGACGGCTACACCGCGTTCGGCGCCGCCATCACCGACGGCGGCTTCAAGCGCACCATGTCGTGCCCCGCACCGCGCGCGCTCGTCGCCGACCTGGCCGTCCTCGTGCACGCACCGACCGCGCTGGCAGCGGCCGGCTACGGCGACCTCCTCGGCAAGATCACGGCCGGGGCCGACTGGATCCTCGCCGACGAGCTCGAGATCGAGGCGATCGACCCGCGGGCGTGGGCGCTGGTGCAGGACGATCTGCGCTCCTGGACGGCCCGGCCCGCGGCCGTAGCCGGGGCCGAGCCACGAGCGATCGCGCACCTGTTCGACGGGTTGGCGATGGCGGGCATCGCCATGCAGGTCAGCGCCTCGTCGCGCCCTGCCTCCGGGAGCGAGCACCGCTTCAGCCACCTGTGGGAGATGCAGGCGCTGGCGACGGGGCGACCATCCGTCGCCCACGGCTTCAAGGTCGCGGTCGGCACGGTCGCCGTCGCGGCGCTCTACGAGCGCGTGCTCGCGCGCGACCTGACCCGGCTCGACGTCGACAGGGCGCTCGACGCGTGGCCCACGCGCGCCCACGTCGAGCGCACGGTGCGGAGCCTGCACGACAGCGACGCGATCGCCGAGCACGCGGTCGCCGAGACCCTGGCGAAGTACGTCGACCGGGCGCAACTGCGTGCGCGCTTGCACCGCCTCCGGGAACGCTGGCCCGTCCTGCGCGAGCGTCTCGATGCCCAGCTCTTCCCAGCCACCCGCTTGCGCGACCTGCTCCAAGCCGTCGGCTGCCCGACCGACCCGAGCGCGATCGGCATCGACCGCGACGCCTTCAGGCAGGACCACGCCCGGGCCCACACGATCCGCTCCCGTTACACCGTGCTCGACCTCGCCACCGAGGCGGGAATCCTCGACGCATGCGTCGCGGAGCTGTTCGCGGCGGGCGGTTTCTGGGGCGAGCACGCGAACGCCGCGCCGACACGTGCATGAGGTGTCGGGTGCGATGATCGCGCGTGGCGTAAGCCCGCCCCCGGAGGACCGTCCATGCGCTCACCCATCGCCATCGTCCTGACCGCCGCCCTGCTGGCAGGCGTCGCCTACCAGGCCGTGACCCCGTTCTTCGCCTTCGGCGCTCTGCTGAACGCCGCAGCCTCGAACCACGACGTGGCGCTCGAGCGCTGGGTCGATTACCCGGCGCTGCGGTCGAGCGTCGCGAGGTCGCTCGCGTCGGGGGCGTCAGAGGGCTCGAACGCGGCCGTCGCCGGGCTGGCCGGGGCGTTCGGCGGCATCGTCGGTGGCGCCATCGGTGACGCCGTCGCCACGCCGGCGGGGGTACGCGAACTGCTCGGACTCGGGCCGCTCTCGAGTTGGGCGGTGGCGGACGTGCGCACCATGCACGACCAAGCGATCCGGCACTACCGTGCCTGGGACCGCTTCGAGGTGACCGTCACCGAGCACCACCTGACGGGCGACGCGCTCACCTACGTGTTCGAGCGCCGTGGCCTCGGCTGGCGGCTGACGGGCATCACGTTCGCGTGAGCGCCGAGGACATCGTCGTCCTCGCAACGGGCACGACAATCGGCCCGTGACGCCGCCTCGACCAGGTCGTACGATGGCGGGCGGTTGCACCACGAAGGAGACAGCATGAGCGTCGGCATCGGCATCATCGGCAGCGGCACCATCTTCCCCGCTTACGCGCGTACGCTCGCGAACGCCCCGAACGCGAGGCTCGTCGCGGTGGCCGACCTCGATCTGGCGCGCGCTCAGGAGCGCGCCGAGGCGTTCAGCGTGCCGCACGCGCTCACCCCGGACGCGCTGCTCGAGCGCGACGACGTCGAGCTCGTCATCGACCTGACGGTGCCCGGCGCGCACTTCGACGTGAACCGGAGCGCGCTCGCGGCGGGCAAGCACGTCTACAGCGAGAAGCCGCTCAGCGCCACGGCGGCCGAGGCGCGCTCGCTCGTCGAGCTCGCCCAGGGCTCGGGCCTCGCGCTCGGAGGCGCGCCCGACACGTTCCTCGGTGTCGGCTACCAGACGGCGCGCACGGCGCTCGATGACCAGATCATCGGCCGCCCGTTCGCCGCGGTTGCGCACATGCTCACGAGCGTCCCGGAGCGCTGGCACCACGACCCAGCCTTCTTCTACCTGCCCGGTGCGGGTCCGCTGCTCGACATGGGCCCGTACTACGTCACGGCCATGGTGTCGCTGTTCGGGCCCGTCGCGAGCGTCAGCGCCGAGGGGGGCCGCACGTCACCGCGGCGCACCATCGAGAAGGGTCCCAAGACCGGTCAGTCGTTCGACGTGCACGTCGACACGCACGTCACGCTGTTGCTGCGCTTCCACTCGGGCGTGCTGGCGACGCTGCTCACGACCTTCGACGTGGGCATCTCCGACCTGCCGCGCTTCGAGGTGTTCGGTGAGCGCGGCACCCTGTCGCTGCCCGACCCGAACACGTTCGCTGGCCCCGTGCGCGTTCGTACGACCACCGACGAGGCCTGGCGCGAGGTGCCGAACGTGCCGGGCTTCGCGAGCAACGCTCGCGGAATCGGCGCCTTGGATCTGCTCGAAGCGCACCGTACCGGGCGCGCGCCGCGCGCGTCGGGTGCCTTGGCGTCACACGTGCTCGACGTGCTCGAGGGAGGACTCACGGCACTGGAGGCCGGCCGGCGGGTGGCGATCGAGAGCCGCCCCGAGCGCCCCACGCCGCTCACACAGGACGACCTCGAAGCCCTCGGTTGGACCCAGGAGGTCGCCGCATGACACAAGCCATGCTCGGATTGCAGCTCTACACGGTCCGCAACGCCGAGTTGCCGTTGGGAGCGCTGCTCGCGGCGGTGGCCGACGCTGGCTACGCAGGTGTGGAGACCGTGGGCACGCAAGGTGTCGAGGCGGCCGAACTGCGCACCTCGTTGGACGAGGCGGGTCTGGAGATCGCATCGGCGCACGTAGCGCTCGCGCACCTTCGTGACGACCTCGCCGGGGTGGCAGCGGCACATCGCGCGCTCGGCACACCGTTGGTCGTCGTGCCCTGGCTCGACCCGGCCGATCGGCCGAGCGACGCACGCGGCTGGGCCGACCTCGGCCGCGAACTAGGCGCCATCGGCGCCGCCCTCGCCGACGAGGGGCTGCCGTTGGCCTACCATCACCACGACTTCGAACTCGTGAGCATGGACGGTCGCGACGGCCTCACCGAACTGGCCGAGGCCGCCGGGCCGGAACGGCTCTCGATCGAGCTCGACACCGGCTGGCTCATGAGGGTCGGGCACGACCCCGCTGCCTGGTTGGCGACCTGGGGCGGGCGCGTGACGCGCTTGCACATCAAGGACCTACGCCGCGGCGACGACCCGCCCTGGGTCGACGTCGGCGACGGTGAACTGGACCTCGCGGCGGTCCTGGCGGCGGCCGCTACGGCCAACGTGCCCTGGCTGCTGGTCGAGCACGACGCACCGCACGACCCTCTGGCGACCATGCGACGCAGCGCCGAGGCCGTCCTGAACGCGCTCTCCAGGCGAACGGGTCAGGAGCGGTAGCCAGCGACCCCGGGCGGAATCGGCCGGATCGGAAGCTCGGGGAGGTCGCGCAGTTCCTGCTCGCTCAACGCGAGCTGTAGCCGGGTTGCGCCGTCGTCACCGCGCTGTACGCCAACTTGGGTGGCGTTCAAGGCAACGCGGTGGCTGAGGAGCCCGAGGAAGCCGCCGATGTCGGTCACGATCGACTCGACGCGACCGTCGGCGTCGGTCGTCACGTCGACGACCTCGCCGACGGAGCGTTCATGGCGGTCGAAGAGGACGGCTCCGACCAGGTCGTCGTGGCTCAGGCTCCCCAAGTCGATGCGTTGGCTGTCGTCGGTCACGTTCGGCGTCTGCATGCGGTCGTCGTTCGTCATGCTTGATCCTCTCCAGCGGTGCAACGCGCCGGACTCGGTCCGATCTGGATGGGCGCGCGACTGCGCCGCTCGTGCGCGCCCCCGCCCGCGCCGTCCGCGCGATCCTGCGGGAGCTTGGCTCCACGATGCTGCTCTTGCGCCCGAGAACGTGTAGGCCGTACGACGGCCCCACCGCTGCGATACGCTGCCTCACGACCTGAGACCCGGCGCAGCTGCGCCCCTTGGAGGACACTCCGTGCGCATCCTCGTACTCGGTGGCACGCGCTTCATCGGCCTGCACGTGGTGGAGGCCGCCTTGGCCGCAGGCCACGATGTGGACGTCTTCTCGCGTGGCACCTCGCCGGTGCCACCGGGCGTGGGCCACGTCGCGGGCGATCGTGACGGCGACCTCTCGATGCTCGACGAGGTCTGGGACGTGGTCGTGGACGTCAGCGCCTACCTGCCTCGACAGGTCCGCGCCAGCGCCTCGCAGCTGTCGGGACGCGCACGTCGCTACCTCTTCATCTCCACGGCAGCCGTCTACGACGGGACCCAGGCGACACCACCCCTCGTGGAGGAGGCGACCCTGCGAACGCTCGACGACCCGACGACGGAGACCATCACGGGCGAGACCTACGGCGGGCTCAAGGTGCTGTGCGAGCGTGCGGCCGAGGCGGCGTTCACGGGTGAGGTGCTGTCGATCCGCCCCACGTTCGTGGTCGGTCCGTACGACTACACCGACCGCTTCACGTGGTGGCTCCGGCGCGTCCGCCGGGGTGGTCGCATGGTCGCACCGATCGAGCCTGCGCTCCCCTTGGCGTTCGTCGACGCGCGCGACCTCGGCCGCTTCACGGTGGCGCTCGCCGAGAGCGACTCCGTCGGGGCCGTGAACGCCAGCGGCCCGGAGGTGCCGACCAGCTGGGGCGCGGTGCTCACCCTCGCGCGCGAGGTCACGGGCAGCGACGCCAGCTTCGAGTGGCTTCCCGAGGACGTCCTGCGCGAACACGAGGCGTTGCCGGCCGGACTCCCGATGGTGGCTCCGGTCCGCTGGCGCGACGTCGAGCTGTTCTCGCTCGAGCGCGCCCACGCGTTGGGCTTGCAACATACCGACGTGGCGACCACGATGCGCGACACCCTCACCTGGCACGACGCTCACGGCGAGGCGACCGCCGGCTTGGACGAGGCGGCCGAGGCTGCCCTCCTGCGGGCGTGGGACGAGCGCTAGGCCGCTCGCGTGCACCACCTCGGCATCGACATCGGCGGCGGTTCGGCCAAGGTCTCGCTCGTCGACGAGGCCTCGAACGTGCACCATCAGGCGCTCGTCGATCTCGTCGATCGCGTCGACGATCCCGCCACGAACCGTGCGGCGCGCGTCGACGTCGTCATCCGAGCCATCGCGCAGGCCACGGCCGCCGGTGCCCCACCGGCGACAGTCACGGTGGCCACGCCAGGGATCGTCGACGCGGCGCATCGTCGCATCGTGTCGCTCCCGGGCAAGCTCGCAGGCTTGGAGGGCGTGGATTGGACGACGGAGCTGGCGGCGCGCGCTCCCGCCCACGCCGTCGCCGTCACGGTCCTGAACGACGCGCACGCAGCGGTCCTCGGCGAAGCCCGCCTCGGCGCGGGGCGCGGCGCGTTCGATGTCGCCATGTTGACGCTCGGCACGGGGGTCGGTGGCGGGGTCGTGTTGGGCGGCCGGTTGCTCGAGGGGCGGAACCGGCGGGCCGGCCACCTCGGCCACATCAGCCTCGACCCGTACGGCGAGCCGAGCGTCTTCCCGACCCCCGGCTCGCTCGAGTGGCACCTCGGCGACGCGTATGCGAGCGCCCGCACGGGCGGTCGATACGTGTCGAACGAGGCCATCGTCGCCGCTGCCCGACGCGGCCAAGCGGCCGCCGCCGCGGACTGGCAGCGTATGGTCCGTGTGCTGGCGGTCGGCATCGCCTCCATCGTCAACGCGTTCGACTGCGAGCGCGTCATCCTCGGTGGCGGCCTCGTCCTGGCGGGCCCCATGTTGTTCGACCCGCTGACGCGCGAACTGGCCGAGGTGGAGTGGCGGCCGGGCGGGATCGCCGTCGAGGTCGTCCCGGCGGCGCTGGGGCGCCATTCCGGTAGTGTCGGGGCGGCCGTCTTCGGCCGTGAGAGGGGTGTGACACCGTGAACTTCTGGCTGGCCAGCGCGAACCCGCGACGTGTCGAGCAACACATGGCGCTCGGCATCTGGCGTGGCGTGATCACGAACCCTGCGGTCGTCGCCGCCGAACGGCGCGCGCCCAAGGAGCTCTTCAGCGAACTGATCGGGATCGCGGACCGCGCCTGGTACCAGGTGCGCGACGCCGAGACCGACGCCATGCTCGCCGAAGCCGAGGAGATGCTGTCGATCGACGTCGAGCGCATCGGGATCAAGGTGCCCGCCACCCGCGCGGGCTTCGGCGTGCTGCGGGCCCTGCGCGACCGCGGGGTGGCGCCGATGGCGACGGTCGTGCCGACGGCCGCGTGGCTCGCGTTCACGGTCGCGGCCGGAGCGACGATGGTGGCGCCCTACGGTGGGATGCTGCAGCGCGCAGGCATCGCCTCGAAGCACGACGAGGTCGCGGGTATGCAGGCGCTCATCGACGCGCAGGGGTACGACGTGCAGCTGTGCACGGGCATCTACGAGGCGACGGAGATCGCGACGTACGCGCGCATGGGCGTCGCTGCGTGCTTCGTCTGGGAACGCGATGTCGAGCGTTTCCTCACGCAGCCGCTCGTCGACGAGGCGTGCGAGGCGTTCGCCGACGACTGGGAGGCGATCGCCGCCGCTGCGCGCGGCTGAGCCGCCGACCACAGGGACCGCGGCACGTGGCCCCGAGCCCGGCGGCGTGCCACACTCTCGATCATGACGACGCGCCGCGATGCCTACACGACGCACGACCCGGCAGGGAACGAACCGCTCGGCGTCGCCCTGCTGGGCGCCGGGCTGATGGGCGCCTTCCACGCCCGCACGCTCGTGGCCATCCCCGGGGTGGCGCTGCGGCGGGTGGTGGATGCCGACCCGGCCCTCGCCGCCGCCGCCGCAGAGCTCGCGCCGGGCATCGAGGCGGGCACCGACGTCGCGTCGGCGATCGCCGACGAGCGCATCGCGGCGGTGGTGATCGCGACGCCGGCGCAGACCCACGGCCCGCTCATCGAAGCCGCGGCGAGCGCCGGGAAGGCGGTGTTCTGCGAGAAGCCGCTCGGCGTCTCGTCTGCCGAGGCCGCGGCCGTCGCCGAGCGCGTGCGGGCCGCCGGCGTTCCCTTCCAGATCGGCTTCCAGCGCCGTTTCGACGCCGGCATCGCCCGCCTGCTCGACCACGTCCAGGCTGGGGCGCTCGGTCGTGTCGAGACGTTCCGGTCGGTGACGGCCGACCCACAGGGACCGAGTTTCGAAGCGATGGCGCGCTCCGCGGGCATCTTCCACGACACCCTCAGCCACGACATGGACCTGGCGTTGGCGGTGGCGGGGCCGATCGACGAGGTGTATACGGTCGGCGCAGCCATGACCGACGAGCGCTTCACCGCGTTGGGTAAACCCGACACCACGGTGATCTCGCTGCGCTTCGCGTCCGGTGCGGTGGGCGTGATCGAGAACCGGCTGCGCTCAGGGTACGGCTACGAGACGGTGCTCGAGGTGGGCGGCAGCGCCGGCAAGGGCAGCGTGCGTGCCGACGAACTCGATCGCCTCACGCTCTACCGCGAGGGGCGCATCGAGCGAGCGCACGTGCCGTGGTTCCTGGAGCGCTTCGCGGACGCGTACCGGGCCGAGCTCGTGGCGTTCGCCACGGCGCTTCGCACGCGCAGCGTGCCCGCGCCCTCGATCGACCAAGGGCTCGCGGTGCTCGCCGCCTGCGAGGCGGCCGAGCGGTCGTTCGCCGAGGGTCGGCCGGTCGCTCCGCGCACCACGGTCTAGGACGGCGTCGTCGCACCAACGGTAGCGCGTGACACGCGCCTGACGTGCGCGGGGCACACTGCCGTGGATGCACCGTGTGCTCGATCCACGTCCGCCATACCTTGACGCGCTTCGTGGCCCCGGCTACCATCGAAGCACGGACAGCATGACGAGGAGAGCACCGAACGTGTCTTGGTGCCCCGAATCGAACCGGTTCGATGATCTGCAGGAGGGGATGTGAGCACGATTCGCGACATCGCTCGCCGAGCGGGCGTCTCCGTCTCGAAAGCGTCGCTGGCGCTCAACGCGGACGCACGTGTCCGCAGCGAGACGCGCCAACGCGTCCTCGACGCCGCCGTCGCGCTCGACTACCATCCGATGCGCGCCGCCCGCAGCCTCTCCAGCGGCCGCACCTGGTCGCTCCACCTGCTCGATCCCGCCCTCGGCGCGACCCTGTCGAGCGGCTTCTTCACGCGCTTCCTACGCGGGCTGCACGACGGCGCTCGCGACGGCGGCTTCACGCTCACCGTCACCGTTCCGCAAGACGAAGGCGAGGCGCGAACCATCCTGAAGCGACTGATCGCGGAGCGCTGGTCCGACGGTGTGGTGCTCATGAACCCGAGCGACGACGACGCACTCCTCACTGACGTCGTGGTGGCCGGGTTCCCGCACGTCCTACTCGGGCGCAGCCCGGTCGCCGGCGTCAGCACCGTCGACAACGACAACGTCGCCGTCGCGCGCGACGCGACCGAGCACCTCCTCGCCGCGGGCCGCACATCGCCGCTCCTGCTCAACGGCCCCGAGCACCGCACCTTCGCGCAAGACCGGGAGCGCGGCTTCCGAGCTGCGTGCACCGATGCCGGCGTCGAGGCGCGCGTGCTCCACGTCGATGGACCGCCCGAGGCGGTGCGCCCGCTGCTCGAAGGGCATCTCGACGAGGGCCTCCCGCTCGACGCCGTCGTCGCCGTCGCCGATCCCCACGCCCTCGTCGCCATGCGAACGCTCAAGGAACGCGGCCTGAACGTTCCCACCGAGGTCGCCATCGTCGGCATGAACAACGACGACCTGACGCGCTACACCGATCCCAGCCTCAGCAGCGTCGATCTCGACGCCCACGCGCTCGGCCGCAACGCCGTCGAGCTCCTGCTCGCCGCCATCGACGACCAGGGTGTCGGCGCCGGTCACCGCCTCGTCGGTCACACGCTCGTGATCAGGGAGTCGAGCCTATGACATCGCCCGAACGGACGGTCTACTTCGTCCCCCACACCCACTGGGACCGCGAATGGTACCTCCCATTCCAGGCCTTCCGGGCTCGGCTCGTCGACGTCATCGATCAGGTTCTCGACCTGCTCGAGGGGGACGATCACTACCGGCGCTTCACGCTCGACGGCCAGGCCGTGGTGCTCGACGACTACCTGGAGGTGAGGCCCGAGCGCGCCGCCGCGCTCGCGGCGCACGTTCGCGCCGGCCGCCTCCGGATCGGTCCCTGGTTCGTGCTCGCCGACGAGTTCCTCGTCAGCCCCGAGGCCTTGGTCCGCAACCTCGCCCTCGGCCACGCCACGTGTCGCCGCTTCGGCCCGCCGATGCCGGTCGCATACACACCGGACTCGTTCGGACACGTGTCCCAGCTGCCGCTGATCGTGCGCGGCTTCGGCCTCGACGCGATCGTCTTCGAGCGCGGCGTCGGCGACGAGGGCGAACGGCTGCGCGGCGAGTTCACGTGGGAGTCCGCGGACGGCACCGCGCACGTGTTCGCCGTCCACCTGCTCGGCACCTACTCGCCGGCCGCCGGCATCGGCCATCACGACTGGGAGCTGCGCGACACCTACGACGCGGAGCGCGCCCGGCGGCAGTTCGCAGCCGTGCTCTACGGCGGTAGCGACTTGGGCGAGGAGTTCCCGGTCTGGCTCCGCGAGTCGGTGGAGCGTCTCGAGGGCGGCATCGACGCCTACGCCACCGGGCCGGCGCTGCTGATGCTCAACGGCTCCGATCACCTGTTCCCGCAACCCAACGTCCCCACCATCGTGCGCGACCTCGCTGACGCGTTCCCGAACGTCGACGTGGTCCACGCAGACGTCGAGGAGTTCGTGCGCTCCGCGCAGGCCCAGGGCGCCGACCTCGCCACGCACCGCGGGGAGTTCCGCGGCAGCCGCTACCAGCACGTCCTTGCAGGCGTCCTGTCGGCCCGCATGTACCTCAAGCAGGCGAACCACCACGCCGAAACGCTGCTCGAGCGCTACGCCGAGCCGCTCGCCGCGCTGGCGCTGCACGCCGGTGGCCCCGACCCGCGCCCGCTGCTCGGCGTCGCCTGGCGCACGCTCCTGCTGAACCACCCGCACGACTCGATCTGCGGCTGCTCGATCGACCCCGTCCACCGCGAGATGCTCACGCGCTTCGAGCAGGTCACGCAGCTCGGCGACGACCTCTGTCGCCGAGCCGTGGAGCACCTCGCACACGGCCGCGACGACCCGCGCGACGACCGTTCCAGCGCCACGCACCTGGCGGTGTTCAACCCGCACCCGCGCGCGGAGCGCGCGGTCGTCCAGACCGAGCTGCTGCTGCCACCTGGCAGCGCCACCACGCTGCGCGTGCTCGACAACGACGGGCACGCCCTGCCGAGCCAGATCGAGGCGCATCCGAGCACGGCCCCGGGCCGTGTCGACGAGGCGCGCGAGCGGGTCCGGCTCACCTTCCAGAGCGACCTGCCGGCCCTCGGCATCGGC
>PWQI01000392.1 GCA_003556805.1 Trueperaceae bacterium
GTTCTGCAGCCCAGCGATGTAGAAGCACATGTTGTACCCGAGCATGATCCATATCGACGCCACCGTCACCAGCGCGAACGCCCCGATCGGCTCGGTGAAGAAGTTCAGTCGGTACCCGGTGACGTTTCGGATGATCGATGTCATGAGGCCGATCGAGGGATCGAACAGCAGCGCCCAGATGACGCCGGCGATCGCGGGCGACATCGCATACGTCCAGATGAACGCCACCTGGTAGAAGGGCGCGCCGCGGATCTTCTGAGTGGCGAGCACCGCGATGAAGAGCGACACTGCGAGTCCGATACCGATGACGAGGGCACAAAAGAGCAAGGTGTTGAGGAAACTCTGGTGGTAGTCGGGCGCGCGCAGCAGTTCCTCGAAGTTGCGGAAGCCCACGTAGACGCGCGTCCTGCCAATCGGCGAAAGACGGAAGAAGGACATGTGGACGGCCTGGACGAACGGCACGACCAGGAAGACCGCGATGACGGCCAACGTGGGGAACACCAACACGTAGGGGAGGAAGTTGTGGCCAGGGAACCTATCGTTCGTCATGCATCGGTCCTCACCCACCGCGACCTAGGTGTCGGCCCCCCGGCGGCGGTCGCTCGATGGGCCCGCGAAGGGGGTGGGGCGGGCCGAGGCCCGCCCCGAGCTATGACGATGGCCGAGCAGGTCAGTCGATGAACTCCACCCACTCGTTCAGGAGCACGGTGATGCGCTCCGCTGCGCGCCCGAAGGCCACTTCGGGATCGGCGCCGCGGGAGACCTCGGACAGCGCGTCGCGAACGTAATCGCGCGACTCGACGAAGGGGCCGATGCGGCTGCCGAGGGTGTTGGGGCTGTCGGTCCGGCCGGACAGGATCTGCAAGAAGGCGGTGAGGTGGTTGGGGCTCTCCTGGAACCAGCCCTCGTCCATGAGCTGCTTGAGCGCAGCGTTCGTGGCCGGGAAGTAGCCGGTGTTCTTGTGCCAGAAGATGTCGACCTCGGGCTCTGCCAGGTACTGGAAGAACGCGAAGATGACCTCGAGCTCTTCGTCGCTGGCGTTGCTGGAGACGTAGAGGCTGTTGCCGCCGATGATCGAGTTGCCACGTGGCCAACCCTCGAGCCGCGGCAGGAAGGCCGTGCGGACCTCGAAGTCATCGCCGACCGTGCGCATGATCGCGTCGAGCGAGGAGGTGGACTGCATCAGCATGGTGAGTTCGCCGGCCGTGAAGGCCGAGTTGACCTCGTACTCTGGGCCCCCGTAGAGCCAGGTGCCGGCTTCGGCCATAGCGCCCCACTGGCTGATCAGCTCGTTGGTGAACTCGCTGGGCCACATGACGTTGGTGCCGTGACCGAGCCGTCCGTTACCGTTGTCGATGTAGGGCTGATCGTGCAGGGCGAGCTGCTGCTCGAACTGCCAATCGGGCCAACCGAAGGAGAGCGTGTCGCGCGCGACGCCCGCCTCGAGGAGTTGCAGGCCGTACTCGTGCATCTCGTCCCAGGTGGTTGGTGGTGCGTTGGGATCGAGGCCTGCAGCCCGGAAGTGATCGGCGTTGTAGTAGAGCATCGAGGTCGAGGAAGCGAACGGCCACGACCACAGGTTGCCGTCACGGGAGTAGTACAGCACGATCGGCACCACGTACTGGCCGAAGTCCCAGTCGACGCCCAAGCGCTCGGGGATCTGATAGGCGGGGATGATCATCCCGCTGTCGTGCATCGCTTGCGTGCCGACCTCGTAGATCTGCACCAGCGGGGGCTCTTCGCCGATGGGGTGCGACGCCAGCCAGCGCGACAGGCCTTCGGCGTACGTGCCCATCAGGATCGGGTTGATCTGCATGTTGGGATCGCGCGCGTTGAAGTCGTCGATGACCTGCTCCATGACCGACAGACGGCCACCCGTCATGCCGTGCCAGAAGTCGACAACCACCTGGGCCGCGGCCGTGCCGCCGAACGCCAGGAGCGCCACAAGCAACGTCAAGAGCATGCGCTTCATGGAACGCATAAGTGTCCTTCCCCCGGTGCCCGCCGAGACTCCTCCCCAGGTACGGTCGTACCTAGAGCTTGACAATGCTGGTCGCCGCAATCACCTCTCTCCGTTATCCGCAAGGAACGACGAGTATGTCGCATACGACGAACACGACGTGGCAGACGCGAAGACATGACGCATTGTCCGTGCTTCCGAGTCTACCGGGCGCAGGCCGCAGGTGTCGGGACAGCCGTCCTGACGCGGTCCCGACGACCTCGCGCGCCCTACTGGCGCTCGCGCAAGAAGCGGATGGCCAGGTCGGGATGGTCGGTGAAGACGCCGTCGACACCGGCCTCGAACAGGAACAGCTCGAGCAGCTCGTCGAAGGTCTCGACGTACCCAGGCAAGCGATCGGCACGCATGGTGTACGGGTGCACCACCAGCTCGCGGGCCTGCGCCTCGCGCACCAGGAAGTTGTCGTTCCCCCAGTTGCCGTCGCCGTCGATGATGCGCGTCATCGACGGCCCGATGCCCTGGGCGTAGGTCGCGATGACGTCGAGCCCCTCTGCCGTGACCATCGGGTCATAGGCCGCGCCGCCGCCGATCAACTGCACCAGATTGAGCTCGGTACCGAGCTCACGCAGCCGCAGCAGGCTGTCCGCCTCGAAGGACTGCACGAGCACGTTGTCGTCGGCGGTCGTGTAGCCGTAGGCGGCGAGCACCTCGAGCACGATCGCCTCGAAGTCGTAGCCCTGCTCGGCGTGCCACGCCGA
>PWQI01000276.1 GCA_003556805.1 Trueperaceae bacterium
ATGGCGCCGGTCAGGATCAGGGCCAACGCTGCCAGGACGAGGTGGATGCGCCGACGGATCGTGTTCATGGTGTCTCCTTCGTTCCTCGGGTAGGGAGGTGACGATGCAAGACGAAGGCTGTTAACTCATCACCGTGAGCTTAAGTTAATCGATAGTTGCCGCGAACGCAAGTGGGGTATCCTCGCCGCCGGAGTACACCGTGGCCCGTGGAACCAATCTGGAGCAGACCCGAGAGTTCAACCGCCGCACCATCCTCGGCGCGATCATGCGCCAGGCCGCGACGTCGCGCACCGAAATCGCCCGCTACACGGGACTGTCGCTCACCGCGGTGTCGAACATCGTCGACGACCTCGTCCGCGTCGGCTGGGTGGAGTCGCGCGGCCGTCGCCAGACGCCACGCGGGCAACCCCCCATCGAATACGACGTGGCGGCCGATGGTGCGTTCGCGATCGGCGTGGCGCTCGATCGCGACCTGCTGATCGCCGTCCTGGTCGACCTCGCCGGACAGGTACGGGCGGAGCGCCGCACGGCCGTCGACGAACCCACGCTGCGCGAGGCGACCGACCTCACCGCGACGTTCGCCAGCGAGCTCGCCGAGTCGTTGTCGCGCCGGGAGCGCGGCCGGCTGCTCGGCATGGGGCTCGCCGTGCCCGGTGTCGTCGGGCAGAACGGACGCGTGCGCCGCATGGTGCGTTTGCCGGCGTATGAGGGCGTCGACCTCGTCACCGCCTTCGAGCGCGCGACGTCGCTCGAGGTGACCGTCACCAACGACGCGATCGCCGCTGGCGTCGGCGCGGCGTCCTACGGGCCGATGCGCGGGGCCGGTACCTTCTTCTACGTCCTGTTCGCCCTCGGCATGGGCTCCTCGCTCGTGATGCGCGGACACCCGTACCGTGGCCTCTGGGAGGCCACGGGTCGGATCGGCCACATCCCCATCGAGAGCGACGGCGAGCTCTGCCCCGCGTGTGGTGGACGCGGCTGCCTGGCGCACTACGTTTCGGTCGAAGCGCTCGTCGAGCGCCTGCAGGCCAGCGGTCACACCGGTTGGACCGCGTCGCTCGACGCCATCCGCGGCCGCTACGCGGAGGGCGACGACATCGTCGAGGCCTGGCTCGATCGCGCCGCGGAGGCGCTGTCGCGCGGGCTCATCGTGCTCGAGAACCTCATCGATCCCGACGCCTACGTCTTCGACGGGCGCATGCCGAGCGAACTCCTCAGCACGCTGGTGCAACGCACCGAAGCGCGCTACCTCGCCCTCCGACCGCGCAGCGCCGGCGATCGGCGCTTGCAGCTGCACATCGGCGACCGCGGGGACACGGCGGTCGCGTTCGGCGCCGCGGCGGTGCCGCTCTACCTCGCCACGACGGCGGACCTGAGCCTGCTGTAGCGAAGCTTCGGCGGGAGGGAGTCCGAAGCGCCGACCTGACCACGGCGTGATATCGTAAACTAGATGGATGATACTACCGCCTCGCGCAAGCCCCCGTCGGGCCGCTTCGTGCTGCGCCTCCCGCCAGCGCTGCACGCGACCCTTCGCGACGCAGCGGGCCGCGCAGGGCTCTCGCTGAACGAGTACTGCGTCCGGACCCTGACCGCGCCGGGTCCGGATCCGACCGGACCCGGCGCCGTCGTCGCAGCCCGCGCGGCCGAAGCCTTCGGGCCAGCGCTCGTGGGCGTCGTCGTCTACGGCTCCTGGGCGCGCGGCGAGGCGACGGAAGCCTCGGACATCGACGTCCTCATCGTTCTCGACCCCAGGCGGAGCGTCACGCGTGCCACCTACCTCGAGTGGGACCGCGATCCGCTGGAACACGAAGGCCATCCCGTCGACGTCCGCATCGTCTCACTGCCGACCGCGGAGCGCGAGCCGGGAGCGGTCTGGCTCGAAGCCGCGCTCGACGGCGTCGCGGTGTACGACCGAGACCAGCGCGTCTCGCGCCTCCTCGGCCAGCTGCGCCGCGACATCGCCGCTGGCACCATCACCCGACGCCGCGCCCACGGGCAACCGTACTGGACGGCGCCCGGCTGATGCGCAACCTGGATCTCGCGCTCGACTACCTCAGACGATCACGCGTGCGCCTCACCGCCCTCGACGTCCTCTTCGAAGGCGAGAGCTGGCCCGACGTGGTCCGCGAGTCGCAGGAGGTCGTCGAGCTCACCCTCAAGGCGCTCCTGCGCGCGAGCGGCGTGGAGGCCCCGCGCGTCCACGACGTGGCGCCGATCCTCCGAGCCGAGCACGCTCGACTCCCGGAGCCGCTGGAGCCCTTCATCGACGAGCTCGCCGACGCGTCGCGCCAACTCAGACGCGACCGCGAACTCGCGTTCTGCGGCGCCGAGGACCTGACGCCCGGCGAGTTCTACACGCGAGCGGACGCCGACCGCGCCCTCGGGTACGCCCGCCGCGTGGTCGACCTCGTCTCACGTCACCTGCCCGGCACGAGCTGAACGCGCGTCGGGACACGGGTTCGGCGGCCCCCGCACGCCCATCGTGGATCCGCGCAGCGGTACCCGCTGCGCGCTTCGCGCACGATAGGCTGGAACTGATGCAATGAGCCTCGAACGGGCGCTCACTCACCCCTCAGGAGCTTCAAGCCTTGCTCGAAGGCGGGCAAGACGCGCTCTTCCTAACCGATCCGTCTGGTGAGGTCGTCTACTTGAACGCCGCCGCCAGACGCCTCTACGGCATAGAGGACCGCATCGTACAGCGCGGTGC
>PWQI01000126.1 GCA_003556805.1 Trueperaceae bacterium
CCGGCATACGTGTCGAGTGGCCGACGCGTGCTCGGCAGCGAGTGCATCATGTGCCAGCACTGCGTTGCGGTGTGCCCGCCGAACACGCTGACCATGTCGGTCGGGTTCGACCTGGGTGGTGCCGAGCACGTGCGCGAGGGCATCGGCGCCTGACCGACTGGTCGCACGTGCGCCGTCGGACGCGATCGACGCGCGGCCGCGGGACGCCGAGCGCTGCTCAGCGTTCGGTCCGTCCGTAGCCGGCGTCGCGGGCGCGCAGCATGGCCTGTGCGCGGTCGGCGACGTGCAGCTTCGAGTAGATGTTGGACACGTGGTTCTTGACGGTCTTCTCGGTGATGCCGAGTCGGCGGGCGATCGCCGCGTTGCCCTTGCCGGCCGCGATCTGGTCGAGCACCTCGCGCTCGCGGTCGGTGAGGTCCGGGAAGGCGTCGACGGGGAGGGCGGTCCGCGAGGCGCGGAAGAACTGGAGGATCCGGCCGGCGACGGCTGGCCCGTAGATGGCCTCGCCGCGCGCGACGGCCTCGATGGCCCGCGCCAGGTCGGCCTGCCCGGCGCCCTTCAACACGTAGCCGCGCGCGCCGGCCCGCATCGCGGCGAACACCGTCTCGTCGTCGTCGAACATCGTGACGATCACGACCCCGACGCTCGGATGGGCCGCGAGGAGGCGGCGGGTCGCCTCGAGCCCGGTCATGTCGGGCATCTGCACGTCCATCAGCACGACGTCGGGGAGCGCGCGCTCGGCCAGGGACAGCGCCTCGCTGCCGCTCGCGGCCTCGCCGACCACCTCGATGCCGTCGAGGCTGTCGAGGAGGGCGCGCACGCCCTCGCGGAACAGCTGGTGGTCGTCGACGACCAGGACGCGCACCGGCGTCACGACGCGCCCTCGTCGAGCGGGAGGCGCGCGCGCACGCGCGTGCCGCCGGTCGCAGGAGCGTCGACGGCCACGGTGCCGCCGAGCTCGGCGGCGCGCTCGCGCATCGAACGCATCCCGAGCCCGTGGTGTGGTCGTTGCCCCGTGCGGATGCCGTGGCCGTCGTCGCGCACCTCGAGCTCGAGCGCGGCGCCGACCTGCAGCGACACGCGGCAGCGCCGAGCCGACGCGTGTCGGACGACGTTCGTCAGCGCCTCCTGGGCGATCCGGTAGGCCGCGACCTCGACCGCCGCTGGGAGGGCGGGCAGCGGCTCGGGTCCGGAGACGTCGACGCGCAACCCGGCGCCGTCGAGCTGGCGGGCGTAGGCGCGCAGCGCCTCGAGCAGCCCGAGGTCGTCGAGCGCCGGAGGGCGCAGGTCCTGGACCAAGCGGCGCACCTCGCCGACGCTGCCGTGCACCAGGTGGGCGGCGTCGTCGAGGAGCGCCTCTGCGCGGTCCGGGGCGCGCTGGACCACGTTCGACGCGGCCTCGAGCTTGAGGGCCAGCGCCGCCAACGTGGGGCCGAGGCCGTCGTGGAGGTCGCGGCGGAGGCGCCGCCGTTCCTCCTCCCGCAGCGCGACGAGCTGCTGGCGGGAACGACGCAGGTCGTCGGTGAGGCGCATGGCTCGGACGGCGTCGGCGGCCTGTCGTGCGACGGTGCCGAGCAGTTCGCGGTCGGTGGGCGAGAGCCGACCGTCGGCGTCGCGGGCGGAGACGTGGAGGTGAGCGACGACCTCGCCCTCTGCGACGAGCGGGAACGCCGCGGCGATCGGCTGCGGCTTGCCGTACTCGGCCGCGACGCGCGGCGCGCCCTCGTCGTCGTCCGACACGACGGCGACGTACGGCAGGCGGAGCGCCTCGGCGATCGTCTGCACCACCGTCGGGAGCACGCGGTCGGGCTCCACGGCGGCCTCGAGCCGCTCGCCCAGGCGTCCCAGCAGGCGGATGGGTTCGTCGCGTTCGCCGAAGAGGCGGCGATCGACGATGCGCTGCCAGCGCGCGCGTAGCGGCTGGAAGGCGATCGCGACCACGGCGGTGGCGAGCAGTGCGAGCCAGGGATCGCCACGCGAGCGCAGGAGCTCGCCCACGCCCGCCACAAGTGCCACGTAGAGCCCCACGACCGCCGCGGTCAGGCCGCCGTAGACGAGCGCGTGGCTGAGGAGGAGGTCGATGTCGAAGAGGTTGTGGCGCACGATGGCGATCGCCACGGCGACGGGGAAGAGGGACGCGATCACGCCGATCGCGTTCGGCGGGAGAGCGGCGCGATCGAAGAGCGGTGGCAGCAGGTAGAGCGTCAGGCCGACCCCGCCGACGGTGAGTGCAGCGAGGAGCACCCAGCGCACCTGCTGCCGCGCGGACGGCGTCGTCTGCGACCGCCACTGGACGCCGAACGCGACCAGCGTCAGCGCCAGCGCGAGGGCGGCGTGGAGGTCGACGGCCTGGTGCCAGGTCGCGAGCCACGCGATCGCTTCGTCGTGGCGCAGGCCTTGCAGCCCCACGTGGCCGGCGAGGAGGGCGACCGGGAAGCCGAACAGGGCCCAGGTCGTCCAGGGTCGGCGCGCCAGCGCGAGGGGGGTGGGGAAGCGCAGCGCGAAGCACAGGCCGGCAGACCAGAACAGCATGAAGGCGAGCGCCGCGCCGGCCTGGTAGAGCCAGAACCCCAGCCCACCGATCAGGTCGTCGACGCCGAGCCCGAACGACCACGTGGTCGCCGCCACCAGCGCGCAGGCGCTGAGGAAGAAGGGCCGCGCCGCCGGCGTGGCGGGGCGCCGCAGGTACACGAAGGTCGCCACG
>PWQI01000294.1 GCA_003556805.1 Trueperaceae bacterium
CGTCTCTCCCGGCGAGTTCCACCACGCGGCGGTCGCGGTCGAGGACATGTACCGGCCCACCGAGCGGGCGCTCGGCGCGACGGGCCGTGTGACCGTCAGGCGATGAGGCGCCGGCGGCTCGCCGTCGTCGCGGGTGCGGTCGCGCTGACGCTCGGGTTGGTCGCGTGGCTCGGCGTGGAGCGCTGGGTGGCGACGACCGAGCTGCCGCAGCTGGCGCTCGAGACCTCGGTCGAGGTGCTGGCGCGTGACGGTGCGCTGCTGCGCGCCTTCACGGTGGGCGACGGGCGCTGGCGCTTGGCGGTCACGGCCGACCGCGTCGACCCGACCTACCTGGCGATGCTGATCGCCTTCGAGGACCGGCGCTTCTTCGACCACGGCGGCGTCGACGTGTGGGCGCTGGCGCGGGCAGCCTGGCAGGCCGTCAGGCACGGGCGGCTGGTGTCCGGCGGATCGACCCTGACGATGCAGGTGGCGCGACTGCTCGAGGACGGCTCGACCGGATCGTGGGCCGGCAAGCTGCGCCAGGTCCGGCTCGCCCTGGCGCTGGAGCGGTCCCTGTCGAAGGACGAGATCCTGGCGCTCTACCTGCACCACGCCCCGATGGGCGGCAACCTCGAGGGCGTGCGGGCGGCGAGCCTGGCCTGGTTCGGCAAGGGGCCCGAGCGGCTGACCGAGGCCGAGGCCGCGCTGCTCGTCGCCCTGCCGCAGGCGCCGGCGCTGCGCAGCCCAGACCTCCACCCCGAGGCCGCCCGCGCAGCGCGCGACCGCGTCCTGGCGCGCGCCGAGGCGGCGGGCGTGATCGGCGCCGACGCGGCGAACGCGGCGCGGCGCGAGCCGGTCCCGCGCGAACGCCGGGGCTTCCCGCGGCTCGCGCCCCACCTGGCCGAGCGCTTGCGCGCCGCAGAACCGGAACGCGGCGTCCACCGCACCACCCTCGACGCGTCGCTGCAGGCCGCGCTCGAGTCCCTGGCCGCGGGCGCGCTGCTCGACCTGCCGCCGCAGGCGACGCTGGCGCTGCTCGTTGCCGACACCGACAGCGGCGCCATCCTCGCCAGCGTCGGCTCGGCGGATCACACCAGCTTCGCGCGGCGCGGCTTCGTCGACATGACCCAGGCGCTGCGCTCCCCGGGCTCGACGCTCAAGCCGCTGGTCTACGGCCTCGCCTTCTCCGACGCCTTGGCGCACCCGGAGACGATCCTGTTCGATCGGCCCGCGAGCTACGCCGGCTACGCACCGCGGAACTTCGACCACACCTTCCGCGGACCGGTCAGCGCCCGGGAGGCGCTGCACGCCTCCTTGAACCTCCCCGTCGTGGAGCTCACGCACGCCCTCGGTCCGGCCCGCTTGATGTCGGCGCTGCGGCAGGCGGGGATCGAGGCCGCGGTGCCGGGCGACGCACCGGGCCTGGCCGTCAGCCTGGGAGGCGTCGGGATGAGCCTCGAGGGCCTGGTGCAGCTCTACGCGGCCATCGCCCGCGGCGGCGAGGCCGTGACGCTGTCCGCGGTCAACGCCGCGGCCGAGCCGCGCGCGCGGCTGATGACGCCCGAGGCGGCCTGGCACGTGGCCGACGTCCTCTCCGGCGCGCCGCGGCCTGCGCGGCTGCCGGACTGGCCGCTGGCGTTCAAGACCGGCACCTCGCACGGGCATCGCGACGCGCTCGCGCTCGGCTTCGACGGCGTGCACGTGGGGGGCGTGTGGGCAGGCCGCGCCGACGGCGCGCCGGTGCCCGGGATGTACGGCGTGGAGGTGGCCGCACCGGTGCTGTTCGAGGCCTTCGCGCGCCTCGGACTGCGCCCAGCGCCGCTGCAGTCCGCGCCGCCCGGCGCCCTGATCGCGTCGAACGCCGCGCTGCCAGCGCACCTGCGACAGTTCGGGGCGCGGCTGGCAGACACGGGCGACGCCCCGCGCGTCGCCTTCCCTCCCGATGGCGCGGCGCTGATGCCCATGGCGGGCGGCGTCGTGGCCAGGGTCGAGCGCGGGGTGGCGCCCTTCAGCTGGTTCGCCAACGACGCGCCGCTGCTGCTCGGGAGCTTCGAGCGCGAGGCGCGGCTCTCCCTCGACGGACCCGGGTTCGTGACGCTGGCGGTGGTCGACGCGCAGGGCCGCGCGGCGCGCGTGGCGTTCGAGGTTCGCTAGGCGCCCGCCGCACCGAGACGACCCACGAAGGTGGAACGCAGGTGGAACGCCGCGCCGCTAGGCTTCATGCCACGGATGGCGGGCGCTGAGCACGGCGTCGCCCGTGCGGCTCAGCGCGGCTGCAAGCGTCGCGCCACACCGCACACCGAAGAGGAGGTAGGCATGAGACGAGCGTTCTTCATCATGGCGGCTGCACTCGTATTGGCCGGCGCCACGCACGCGCAAGACGAGCGGCAGGTGGCTCGGACGATCCAAGAGTTCGTCGCGCTCAACCCCGGGCTCGAGCACTACGGACCGATGCATGAGGAGTGGGTCCCGGCGATGGGCATCCACTGGGGCGCACCCGGACCGCACGTGACCCTCGGCGTCGGCCACGACGACCAGGTCGTCGTGATCGAGGTGATCTACCCCGAGGCGATCGGCTGGCATCCGTGGTTCGACCAGCCCGAAGGCGAACCCATGGAACTGGGTCCCATGGGCATGGTCTACACGCAACACATCTGGATCACCGAGCCCGAGTCGGTCGTGCCCGGCGCCGAGCCGACGTTCGTGCCGCTCACGCTCGAG
>PWQI01000096.1 GCA_003556805.1 Trueperaceae bacterium
ATCCCGACACCGTCGAAGCCACGCTCGAGGCGCTAGCATGGGCAGACGCTATCAGCCACCATCTCTTGCGGGCGGTACACCACCTGCGCGAGCCCGCGCCGGGTGACGAGGCGTAAAGAGGGTGGCCGAGGAGCCGTGACCCGACCGCAGCCGGAGCCCTTGGTGGGCCTGCGGCCGTCATGCTCGCGGCGCCGACCGCAGACGCGCCTCAGGTGACTTCCCTGGCTCGGGCCACGTCGTCGGCTCAGGCCGCGGCTCGACCGCCGAGTTCGTGCGTGATGGCGTTGGCGCACGCCACGACGTCGGCGACGAGGCCGTCGAGGCGCTCAGGTGGCAGATAGACGACGGCGCCGCTCAGGCTGATCGCGGCGATGACCTCGTTGCTGGCGTCGCGGACGGGGGCCGCGATGCAGCAGATCCCAAGCTCGTTCTCCTCGCGGTCGAAGGCGTAGCCTTGGCGTCGGACGGTAGCGAGCTCGTCGAGGAATCCGTCCAGGTTGGTGATGGTGTGTTGGGTGCGCGGTGGGTCGTCGCGGAAGAAGCGGGCCCACTCATGTTCAGGACGGGAAGCGATGATGGTCTTGCCCATGGCGGTGGTTGCGGCTGGCGAGACGAGGCCGACGCGTGAGCGCATCTGCAGGCCGCGTCCGCCGTCGATCTTTTCGAGGTAGACGATGTCGCTGCCGGAGAGCTGACCCAAGTGCACGGTCTCCAGGGTGGCCGCCGATAGCCGATCCATGTGCCGACGCGCCAGGGCGGGCAGCCGGACCTGCTGCTTGGCGAGTTCGCCAAGCTCCATGAGTCGGTAACCGAGGTGGTAGCGGTGCCGTTCCGAGCGCAGGAACCCGTGGTCGACAAGTACGGTGGCGAGTCGGTGGGTCGTGCTGCGAGCCAGCCCGCTCCGTTCGACCAGTTGCGAGAGGGTCTGGGCCCCGGTCGCGACGTAGGTGAGTAGGGTGAGCGACTTGTCGAGTGAGCGGCTCATTTCGGGACCTTCCCTCCTGTCGGCTGGCGAGGCCACCGTACACCCAGGGTGCGATGGTGCGGGCGAAGCAGGCTCAGGCGACCAGTTCATCCCACTAAGTAGGACCCTGTACTGCATTTTGACACCCGTCCGGCGCCGTGTCCATGCTGCAATGGTCGGCACCGTTTCGGTGACGGCGATCGCATTGACGCCGCGTACATCCGTCCTTGGCGTCGTCTACGTGTGGACCTGTCGCGGGCGCGCAGTCGGCGGCGCCCTGGCCGCGAGCCTCATCAAAGGGTCCTATTATATGGGACGCCGTACTGCCCATTGACACGCTTCGGTGGTCCTCCGTATGCTGCGGGCATCGTCAACGGTTCGGCGGCCGGGATGCCCGCGTCGAACGGCGCGGGTTTCGGCAGCGACCTGGCGGCTGGAGGAATGATGCAGGCGACGCCAGTCCTAAACCAACGGCACACGCGCCGATGATCTCGCGCAGCGCTCGACGGCTCGTCACCACCGTTCTCGTCCTGCGCACCGCCCGGCGAGGGGGACGGGCGTCTGGCGGCCTGCGCCCACGCACGGTCGCACGCACGGTCGATGGCCTTCACGCCACGTGCCTCACGAGGGGTGGTCGGGTCTGATGCTCAAGCTCGCCGAGCGCATCTTCGTGCGGACCAACGAGGCGCTGGTCGTGCTGCTCATGATGGCCATGACCTCGCTCGTGCTGCTCAATGTCGTGACCCGCTACGGCTTCCAGTTCTCGGTCACGTGGGCCGAGGAGCTGTCGCGCTTCCTGATGATCTGGGTCACGTACCTGGGTGCCGGCCTCGCGTTGCGGGCTGGCAATCACGTGGCCTTCGAGTACGTTCAATCGCTCCTGCCTCCGCGGGTGGTGCCGTGGGTCCGGGCACTCATCGCGCTCGGCATCCTCGTGTTCCTGGCCTTCCTCGCCTCCTACGGTTGGGAGTTCAGCCAACTGACCATGCGCCAACGGAGCGCGGTCCTCGGCATCAAACGCGGCGTCGTCGGCCTCGCGATCCCCATCGGCGCCGTGGTGCTCGGCATGCACCTGCTCATGACGATCCGGCAGTTCGTCACCACCAACGTGCGCGACGAACCGCTCATCACCAGCGTGGCCGCGACCACGCCGGTCGACGGTGACGGCGAGGCCTCCCGATGATCCCGGTGCTGTTCGGTTCCTTCCTGCTGCTGCTGCTGATCGGCGTGCCAGTGTCGCTGGTGATGGGTGGCGCCTCGCTCATCACCATCCTGGTGAGCGACACCCTGAGGCCGATGCTCTTGCCCCAGCACCTGTTCAACGGCATCAACTCGTTCCCGCTGATGGCCGTGCCGCTGTTCATCCTCGCGGCCGATCTCATGACTGCGGGTAAGCTGACCGACTCGCTGCTGCGCTTCGCCAAAGCGCTCGTCGGTCATCTGCCTGGAGGCCTCGGGCACGTGAACATCCTGGTCAGCATCCTGTTCGCCGGCAAGAGCGGCAGCGCCCTGGCCGACGCTGCTGGGCCGGGCGCCATCGTGCTCGACATGATGCGCCGGGCCGGCTACCCGCCGTACTACTCGGGTGCCATGACGGCCAGCAGCGCCATCATCGGCCCCATCATCCCGCCGAGCATCGTCATGGTGGTGTACGCGGTGTCGGAGAGCCGCGTGACGGTGAGCGGGTTGTTCGCCGCCGGCATCCTGCCCGGCATCCTGCTCGGGCTGGCGCTGTTCG
>PWQI01000458.1 GCA_003556805.1 Trueperaceae bacterium
CTGCAGTCGAGCTCGCCCTCGAGCACCAGGAACTCCTGATCGGGGTCGAAGCTGGCGCGGTAGCCGTCGAGCTCGATGGTCTCGAGCCCCGACGACCAGGCGACGCCGACGAGGGCGGCGGTGACGATCGCCGCCAGCACGTAGTATGTCCGCGGGCTGGGCATGTCGGCCTCCTGAGGCTGCGCGGTCAGCGTGGACGTCGCGAGCGCGCCCTCGTCCGGTCCGGAACCTGGCCGCGGCCCGCCGCTGCCTCCACGATGCCGTCTCCTCACCTCCACCTTCCCGGTGAAGCGTTGCGAAAGCGTGGAGAGAACGCGGACCGTAGGGCGGCGGCGCCCTGACGATGGCCACCGTGTCGACGATGACCGGCGTGTCGACGATGGCCACCGTGTCGACGATGGTCACCGTGTCGACAGTGGCCAGCGTGTCGAAGATGGCCACCGCGATCGGTCGCGTCTACGTGTCGGTGGGGCGCGCCCGCAGTCGCGCTTCGATGTCGTGCGCCGGCATCGGCCGGGCGAAGAGGAACCCTTGGGCCACGCGGCAACCGTGCCGGCGCAGGAAGTCGGCCTGGTCCTCGCGCTCCACGCCTTCCGCGATGACCTCGAGACCGAGGGCGTCGCCCAGGCCCAGGACGGCACGGACGACGGCGGCGTCCCGGCCCTCGTCGGCGATCGGGGCGGTGAGGTCGTGGAGGAAGGAACGGTCGATCTTGAGCGTCGACACGGGTAGCACCTTGAGACGGCTGAGCGACGAGTACGCGGTGCCGAAGTCATCGACCGCGATCCGGATGCCGAGGGCCTGCAAGCCCTCGAGTTGCCGTAGCACGGTCGGGTCGGGCGACATCGCCGTGCTCTCGGTGACCTCGACCTCGAGCCACGACGGCTCGATGCCGAAGCGGGCCAGGTCGGCTTGCAGGCTGACGAGGACGTCGCCGGCCGAGAGCTCCACGCCCGAGACGTTCACTGCGACCGGCACCAGTCGAAGGCCGGCCGCGCGCCACGCCTCGAGCTGACTGAGGGCCTGACGCCGGACCTCGGCGCCGAGCGCCAGGATGGCTCGTGAGCGCTCGGCGGCGGGGACGAACCGGCCCGGCGGCAGTCTGCCGTGCACCGGGTGGTCCCAGCGCACGAGCGCTTCCAGGCTGACGAGCGTACCGCTGGCGAGGTGCACGCGCGGTTGGTACTCGAGCAGGAGTTCTCGTTGCTCGATCGCTCGGTGGAGGTCGTGCTCGAGGCGGATGCGGTCAGCAACCTCGGTGTCGAGCGACTCCGAGAAGACCCGGTAGCGCCCGCGCCCTTCTCGCTTGGCGCGAGCGAGCGCGATCTCGGCGTTCGTGACCAGCTCACCTTCGTCCAGCGGCCCGTCGCCCGGGTCGTGGGCGGCGGCGCCGACGCTGATGCTGACGCTGACCATGGCCGCGTCGTCGTGCTCGATCGCGATCGGCGCCTGGACGGCCGCGGCGATCGCCTCGATGACCACGACGATGTCGTCCTCGTGCGCCAGACCGGTGAGCAGGACCAGGAACTGATCGCCCGTGAAGCGGGCGACCGTGTCGCCGGGGCGGATGCTGGCCTTGATGCGTTCGGCGACCGCGACGATGACGCGGTCACCACCAGCGTGACCGAAGGCGACGTTGATGGCGGTGAGGTCGTCGATGCCGACCACCAGCAGGGCCACTGGGCGCCGGCCGCGGCGAGCGACGAGCAGCGCCTGCTGCATACGGTCGAGGAACAGCGTACGGTTGGGCAGGCCCGTCAACTCGTCGTGGTAGGCGAGGTAGCTCACCCGTTCGCTCAGGCGTCGCTGTTCGGTGACGTCTTCGGCGAGCGCGACGTAGTGCTCGAGTGCACCGTCCTCGCCGGTCACCGGAGCGACGCGCACCGCCGCCCAGTAGGCTCGACCGTCCTTGCCTCGGCCCTCGTGCGTGCCCGTCCAGTGTTCGCCAGCGCGCAACGCCCGCCACATCTCGGCGTACTGCGATTTCGCGCGCGTCGCTGGTCCGAGCAGGTCGCTCGCGCGGCCGACGAGGTCGCTGCGGGCGTAGCCGCTGACGTCGACGTAGCGCTGGTTGACGTACTGCACCATGCCGTCCGGATCGGTGATGAGCACCAGGCTGGGACCCTGCTCGACCGCGAGCGAGAGCCGTTGGAGCTCGAGCTCCTGGGCGCGCCGCTCGCTGATGTCGTGCACGAGCACGGCGACCTGGCCGGGAGCGGTGCGGTAGGCGTAGACCTCGTGGTGGCGCCCGAGCGCGGCGGCGTAGCCCGTGAACTGATCCGGCGTCCCGCTCAGGCCGACCGCGCCGTAGCGCTCGATCCAGAACGGCTCGGACGTCGGCGTCACCTCGCGCACCGTGCGGCCGATCACCGCGTCCCGGCGGAGGCCGGTCATGCGCTCCCATGCCGGGTTCGCGTCGAGGAACCGCAGGTCGACCGGCCGGCCTTCCTCGTCGGTGATCACCTCGTGCAGCGCGAAGCCGGAGAGCGACGCCTCGAACAGCTGCCGGTAGCGCGTCTCGCTGGCCTCGAGCGCCTGTCGGGCGCGTGTCTCCGCGGTCCGATCGAGCGACACGATCTCGAGCCCGTCGACCGCTCCGCTGGCGTTGCGGATGGGGATGCGGATGACCTCGTGGAACGTCCCGAGCTCGTCGTTCTGGGCGCGCGTGATGGTGATCGTGCCGCCGC
>PWQI01000056.1 GCA_003556805.1 Trueperaceae bacterium
CTGCTCACCGACTTCGGTTTCGCCAAGGACCTGGCGTTGACGGCCATCACGGGCGATCAGCAGCTCCTCGGCACCCCCAACTACATGGCGCCCGAGCAGTTCCAGGGCGTGCGCACCGACCATCGCTCCGACTTGTACGGCGCCGCGGCGTTGCTGTACCACGCCCTCACCGGCGATCCGCCGTATGGTTCGCAGGTGTTGCGTTTCCTGACCGGCGACGACCGCGTGACGCTCGCGCCGCTGCCGAGCGATGCCGCCTGGCTCGCCCCCGTGATCGAGCGCGCCCTGCGCCGTGAGCCCGAGCGCCGCTTCGCGCACGCCGGTGCGATGCTCGACGCGCTCCTGGCCGTTCCAACGGGCGCCTGAACCGATCGTGATCAGGGTCTTCAGCGGTGACGACTTCCTCGCCGGCCGGGCGTTCCTCGCCGCCGTGCGCGAGGCCGCCGAGGCCGGCCGCGAGGTGGTGCGCCTCGACGACGACCTCACGCCGGGGCGTCTCCGCGAGGCGCTCGACCAGGGTGGGCTGTTCGGGACGCCTCAGCTGGCGCTCGACCTCGGCGCCGCGATCAAGAGCGAGGGGGCGGCCGCCACGGGCGAGCGCAACGCGCTGATCGCGATGCTCGAGGCGGCGGGTCCCGACGCCGACGCGTTGGTCCTCGACGCGAGCGCGACGCCTGCGCGCCAGAAGCGTTGGCGCGCGTTCGGCGAACTCAACCACCTCCCTGCGCCGCGCTACGGGAACCTGGTGCGCTGGATCCGGGCCGAACTCGAGGGTGCGGGTGTGCGGACGCGCGGCGACGTCGCCGCGACGCTCCACGACCTCTTCGGCGACGACGTGCCGGGTGTGGCGGCCGAGATCGCCAAGCTGCGGGTCCTCGCCGAGACGTTGACGCCGGAGCGCACCATCGAACTGGTGCGCCGACCCGCCGCCCGAAACGCGTTCCAGTTGATCGACGCGATCATGGCCGGCGACGCGGCGCTGGCCTTCGACACGCTCGACGCGCTCGTCCAGAGCGGCGAGCCGCCGATCAAGATCATGGCCGCCTTCGCCTGGCAGGTCGATCTCGTGGCGGGCTGCGTGGCGCTGCGCGACACCGACCCGGACGTCGACCAGGGGCGGGCCGCGGCGGCCCTCAAGGCGAACCCCTTCCCGACCGGGAAGGCGTTGGCGATCGCCGCTCGTCTCGACGAGGTCGCACTGCACTCGCTGATCGACGCCGTGGTCGCGGCCGAGCACGCCATGAAGAGCGGATCGGACGCGGCCTGGCAACTCGAGGCCTGCGTCCTCCAGGCGGCGCACCTGATGGCCGGCCGGCGGGCTCCGGCAGGCGCGGGGCGGCGCTCGTGAACGACGCTGGAGCACCGTTGGTCGAGCGCGTCCTGGCGGGCGACGAGCGCTCGTTGGCGCGCCTGATCAGCCGCATCGAGGCGGGCGACGCCGTCGGGAGCGACGCCCTGCGCACGCTGCGCCCGCGCGCGGGGAGCGCTCGCGTGGTGGGCGTCACGGGGGCGCCCGGTTCGGGCAAGAGCACGCTCGTGGACGCCCTGATCGCCGTCGCGCGCGAGCGCGGCGAGCGCGTGGCGGTGCTCGCCGTCGACCCGAGCAGCCCGTACAGCGGTGGAGCGATCCTCGGCGACCGCATCCGCATGGCTCGCTGGCACGCGGACACGGGCGTGTACGTGCGGTCGATGGCCGCGCGCGGCCACCTCGGCGGCCTGGCGGCCGCCACGCTCCAAGTGGTGACGCTGCTCGACGCGGTCGGCTTCGATCTCGTGCTCGTGGAGACCGTCGGCGTGGGGCAGTCCGAGGTGGAGGTGGCGGCGGCCGTCGACACCACCCTGGTGGTGCTCACGCCGGGCCAAGGCGATGGCGTCCAGGCCGTGAAGGCGGGCCTGATGGAGATCGCCGACGTGTTCGTGGTCAACAAGGCCGACCAGAGCGGCGCCGAGCGGGTCGTTCGCGACGTCCGCGCTGCGTTGGCCCTGGCTGCGCCGGAGGGCGAGCACGCCTGGATGCCGCCGGTCCTCACGAGCGTCGCGTCGCACGGTACCGGCGTGCGCGAGGTGGACGCCGAGATCACGCGCTTCGAGCGGCACCTGGTCGAGCGGGGCGGACTGGCGCTCAAGCGCCGTGGCCGTGCCCGCGAGGAGGTGCGCGCGCTGTTGGTCGAGGCAGCGCGGCGCGCGCTGACGAGCGTGTCGGATGCGATGCTCGACGACGTGATCGCGGGTGGGCGCGATCCCGACGCCGTGGCGCTGGAGTTGCTCGGCCGCGCCGCCCGCATGCACCGCGTAGACTGACCCATGGTCCGTGCCGTCTACCCCGGGAGCTTCGATCCGTTGCACAACGGGCACGTCGACGTCATCCGGCGAGCCGCCCGCCTGTTCGATCATCTCACCGTGACGGTGGCGTACAACCCGCTCAAGGACAACGGCCTGTTCACGGTCGACGAGCGCGTGGCGATCGTGCGCGAGACGGTGGCGGGGATGGCGAACGTCGAGGTGGCGACGTTCCAGGGACTGCTGGTGGAGTTCATGCGCTCTGCCAAGGCGAACGTGATCGTCAAGGGTCTGCGCGCCATCTCCGACTTCGAGTACGAGCTCCAGATGGCCCACCTCAACCGGCAGATGAACCCCGCCGTCGAGACGCTGTTCGTGATGACCGCCACACGCTGGTCGTACGTGTCGAGCACGCGCGTGCGTGAGATCGCCAAGCTCGGGGCCGACGTCGCGAAGCTGGTGCCGCCCGCCACGCTGCGCCGCGTCCGCGCTCGCTTCGACGGCGGTTCGACGCCCCCCGGCTGAGTGGTGGAGCGCATCGCACGGTCGCGGCGACGCGGGCGCCGCTCGAAGGCCCGTATACTCTCCGGCGCACGCCGACGCCACACGCCACAGGCCGTCGGTGCCCGCACGAGAGGAACCCCATGTCGTATCTCCTTCGCGGCATCGCGGCCGCCGGTACCGTCCGGGTCGTCGCTGCCGACACCACGGCGGTCGTCAACGAGGCCCTCGACCGCCACGGCGCCAGCCTGACCGCCGGCGCCGCGTTGGGCCGCACGCTCACCGCCGCCCTGCTGTTGTCGCACGTGTTGCTCAAGGACCATCGCGACCGCGTCACGCTGCGGCTCGAGGGTGGCGGGCCACTCGGCGGCGTGATCGCCGACGCCGGCCTCGACGGCACGGTCAGGGGCTACGTGCGCCGGCCGGAGACCGAGCTGCCGCCGCGTCCCGACGGCAAGCTCGACGTGGGTGGAGCCGTCGGGCGCGACGGCGAGATCGAGGTCATCCGCTCGCACGCTCCCTATGGCGACCCGTACGCGTCGAGCGTGCGCTTGACGTCGGGGGAGATCGCCGAGGACGTGGCGGGCTTCCTGCTCGGCTCGGAGCAGATCCCTTCGGCGGTGTTGCTCGGTGTCGCCTTCGAACCGGGCGGCTCGGCGCGCGTCGCGCACGCCGCCGGCATCGTGCTGCAGGCACTCCCTGGCGTCGAGGACGGTGCGCTCGCGCTGCTCGAGGCGAACGTCCGCGCTTTCGGGCAGCTCACCGCGCGCCTCGCTTCAGGCTCGCTCCTGGCGTCGATGGAGGAGCTCACCTGGGGACTCGAGCTCGAGATGCTGACCGACGAGGCCTTGCCGCTGGCGTTCCGCTGTCGCTGCAGCGAGGCGAAGGCGCTCGACGTGCTCGCCTACTTCCGGCGCGATGAGCGCGAACGCATGATCCACGAGGACGGCGGCGCCGAGGTCGTGTGCCACTGGTGTGGCGAGGCGCGCTGGATCGATGCGGATGGCATCCGCACCCTGGTCAGGCCGGAGGTCCGCTGCCCCGAGTGCGACGCGCTGTGGTACCGCGAGGGCGTCACCACGATGGTCCGCGACGGTGAGCGCTGCGCCTGCGGTCGAGCGGTCGAGCTGCCTGCGTGACCGCCGGCACCGCGCTCGCGCTGATGGTGCTGGTCGTGCTGTGGGCGTCTGCGTTCCCAGCGATCAAGCTGGGCCTCGAAGGGCTCGGGCCGGGCCACCTCACGCTGGCGCGCCACCTGGTGGCGTCGACCGTGTTCGTGCCCTTCCTGCTGGTCGCGAAGGCGCGGTTGTTGCCGCGGCGCGCGGACCTACCGGCGCTGCTCGGGCTCGGCCTCGTCGGCATCAGCGTCTACCACCTGGCGCTCAACACCGGTGAGCAGCGTGTCTCGGCGGGCGCGACCAGCCTGCTGATCGCGACCGTGCCGGCGCTCACGGCGGTGGTCGCGTGGCTGGTGCGGCGCGATCGGCTCGGGCCGCTCGGCTGGTCGGGGACCGCGCTCGGTCTCGTCGGTGTGGCCTTGATCGCGTCGGGAGACGGGGGCGTCGCGCTCGCGCAGGTGGCCGACGCCCCGCTCGCTGGGTCGGGCTTCGAGCCGTACGCGCTGTTCATCGTCGTCGCGGCGGTCGCGACCGCCGTGTTCGCCGTCGCGCAGGGGCCCCTGTTGCGACGCTACCGCCCCCTCGAGTTCACCGCCTACGTCACGTGGGCGGGGACGCTCCCGCTCCTGGTCTTCGCACCGGGGTTCGTCGGCGCGTTGGCCGAGGCGGGGTCGATGCCGCTGCTCGCGACGCTGCACCTGGGCGTCTTCCCGTCGGCGGTCGCCTACACGCTCTTCGCGCTGGCGCTGTCGCGTGCGCCGGCGACCGCGGTCACGGCGTGGCTCTACCTGATCCCGGGCTTCGCGCTGCTGTTCTCGTGGTGGTGGCTCGGCGAGGTGCCGAGCGCGCTGACGCTGGTCGGCGGTGCGGTGGTCGTGGTGGGCGTCGTGCTGGTCCAGCGTTCGAAGCGTCGTGGTGAAGCACCGATCAGTCCCGCGGTGGCTCCTCGCTGACGTCGTGCTCGGCGCGGTCGTCCGCGGTCGGGGCGGCGGTGGTCGCCACCGTCGTGGCCGGGGTCGGTTCGCGCGGCTCGCCCAACCGCCGCTCAGAGCCGGCACGCAGGCGCGCGACGTTCTCGCGGTGCCGCACGAACGCCAGGAGCACGAGCACGAGGGCCGTGGTCAGCTTCGGCGCCGCCGCCACGACGTTGGGGTCGGCGTCGAGGCGGGCCAACAGCATCAGCAGGGCGCCGGTGACGGCCAGCAGCGATGCGAGCGACACGAAGCGCGTCAACCACAGGGTGAGGGCGAACAGGGCCGTGGCCAGCACCGTGACCAGCGGGTCGACGACGAGGAACACGCCCAGGCTCGTGGCGATCCCCTTGCCACCCCGGAAGCCGAGGAACATGTTGAACGTGTTGCCGAGCACCGTCGCGATCGCCGTGGCGCTCACGATCCATGGGTCGAGCCCGAGCAGCGTCGGGACGCCGACGGCGATCACGCCCTTGAGCGGGTCGATCAGCACCACCACCAGGGCGGCGAGGGGACCGACGGAACGCAGGACGTTGGTGGCTCCGATGTTGCCGCTGCCGCTGCGGCGGATGTCGACGCCGCGCCAGCGCGCGATGAGCATCCCGGTCGGGATGGTGCCCAACAGGTACCCGACGGTCACGAACACGATGATGAGCAGGCTGTCGAACACGTGCGGCTCCCGTCGCCGGAACGGTGTGGTGGCAGTCGTTTCATCATAGCCGCCGCCGGCCGTCGCCGGCCGTCGGGCGCGCCGAGATCGACGTGCGCCGTGCGGTACCTGCCGGTGGGCCGCAAGGGGATACGCTGCCCGGCGTGACCCAGGACGTGTTCCTCCTCCTCGCCGTGGCGGTGCTCGGCGTGTACACGCTCGCGTGGACACGCCGCCTGGCCCTGCCGTGGACCGAGCTGCCGGTCAAGACGTTGGTGGCTACCGTCTTCGCTGGTGCGGTCGTGGTGGCCGAACTCACCGGGCAGCCGGTCGGGGCAGCGCTTCGGACCGCCGCCGTGGTCGTGACGACGCCGTTCATCGCGGGGCCGATGCTCGTGATGGCGATGGCGCGTGGGCGGCGCTACGCACTCACCGATCTGATCATCCAGGCGTTGTACTGGACCGAGGCCGGACGCGCCGCGTTGCGTCGCGTGGTGGTGCAGGCGGCGTTGCAGCGCGGCGACGCGGACGCGGCACTCGAGCGCCTCCCGGTGGACGACGACGTCGCGATGCGGGCGCAGGCCCTGGCGGCGAAGGGTGCGTGGCAGGCGGTCCTCGACGTGCCCGACGCGGGCGAGGGCGACCCGCGCGATCTCGCCGACGGCGCGCGCGTCCAGGCGCTCCTGGCGCTCGGTCGCATCGACGAGGCCGCGGACCTCGCGGCGGCGATGCGAGCGCGCTTCGAGCGCGGTCCCCAGCGTCCGATCGGCTACCGCAGCATGACGCTGGCGGAGACCCGCGTCGACGCAGAGCGCGGCAACGTCCGCAAGGTGCGCGAGACGCTCGGTCAGCCGTTGGTGGGGGTGGCGTCCGACGAGCTTTACGGGCTCGTGGCGCGCGCCGTCGAGGTCGCGGGAGACCGTGAAACCGCGACGCGCATCTACCAAGAGGCCGCACGAGCGGCCCCGGAGGGTCGCCGCGCGCGCTACGCCGAGCGCCTCGAGGCGTGGGGCGAACGCGTCCCGGCCGCGTCCCGTCCGCGTCGCGTCGGGTTCGCCACGCCCGCGCTCGCCGCGGTGCTCGCGGCGGCCTACGCTGGTCAGGCCGCGCTCGATCTGTCGCTCGGCGCGCTCGTGGTCGGGCAGATGCCGATGCAGCCGAGCTCGATCGCAGCGGCGTTCGGGCTCGGGGTGGTGGGCTTCCCCTTCTCCGACGCGTGGTGGCGCTACCTCTCGTACGCGTTCGTGCACGCCGGCATCATCCACATCGGTTTCAACGTGTGGGTCCTGCTCGATCTGGGGCGCGTGTACGAGGCGCGTCGAGGTTGGGGCGACCTGTTGGCGGCGTTCGTCGTCGGCACCGCGATGGGGGCGTACCTGACGAGCATCGCGCAAGCCGGCGACACGTTGCTGCTCGTGGGGGCGTCCGGCGGCGTCCTCGGCGTGGCCGGTGCGCTGCTCGCCGACGTGGTGCGCAGCCGTGACCTCCACGACCGTGCCTTGACGCGCTCACTGGTGCAGTGGATGGTGTTGATCACGCTGTTGTCCCTGGCGATCCCGAACGTGTCGCTGTGGGGGCACGTGGGTGGCGTCGTCGGCGGCATGCTGTGGGGCTTCGTGCGCCAAGGCCTGCCGGCCTGGCGCGGCACCGGACCGGTCGTCGGGCTGCTGTCGATCGCGGTGCTCGCCGCGGCCTTGACCCAGGTGCTGTGGGTGGTTTCCGCGCTGTTGTGACCGCGGTGGCGTGCGCCGCCTGGCTGCTGAGCTGCGCACGTGCCGCCGCTTCGCATACTCATGCGTTGCATGGTACGTTCTTGCGCCATGGACGGCGAAACGCTCCTATGCGACTACCCGGAGGCGCGTGCCTTCGACGAGGCGATCGACCGCGGGGCGGTGCCGCGCGCCCTGTACCGCGACGTGGTGAGCCGCCTGGAGGGCTACGGTCCACGGGAGTTCCAACGACGGCGCCAGCTGATCGAACTCGTGTTCCGCAACCAGGGCATCACCTTCACGGTCTACGGCGACGCCTCGGGGACCGAGCGCTCGTTCCCGTTCGACCCCGTGCCACGCCTGATCGCTGCCGCGGAGTGGGCGTTGCTCGAGCGCGGCTTGCGACAACGCGTCCTGGCGCTCAACCTCTTCCTGGCCGACGTCTACGGTGAGCAGGCCATCCTCGCCGACGGCGTCGTTCCACACCGGCTCGTGCTCGCGAACCCCGCCTACCGGCCGCGCATGCGCGGCGTGCGGCTCCCGTTCGACACCTACACCCACGTCGTCGGCACGGACCTCATCCGCGACGAGGACGGCCGCTACCTGGTGCTCGAGGACAACCTGCGCGTCCCCTCGGGCGTGAGTTACATGCTGGCGAACCGCGCCGTGATGGCGCGCAGCTTCCCCCGCATGATGGAGGCCACGCCAGTGCGCCCGGTCCGGCACTACCCGCTCGCGCTGCTCGAGTGCCTCCGCAGCCTCAGCCCGCGCGAGATGCTCGACCCCACCGTGGTCGTGCTCACACCCGGTCCCTTCAACTCGGCCTACTTCGAGCACGCCTACCTGGCCCAGCAGATGGGCGTCGAGCTGGTCGAGGGGCGCGACATGTTCGTCGACGAGGGGCGCGTGTGGATGCGCACCACCGACGGACCCAAGCAGGTCGACGTCATCTACCGGCGCGTCGACGACGCGTACCTCGACCCGGACGCGTTCTTGCCCGACTCCGTCCTCGGCGTCAGGGGCCTGGTCGAGGCCGTGTCGGCCGGACGCGTCGCGTTGGCGAACGCGATCGGCACAGGCGTCGCCGACGACAAGGCCATGTACACCTACGTCCCGGACATGATCCGTTACTACCTGGACGAGGAGCCGATCCTGCCCAACGTGCCGACCTGGCGCTGCGGCGACGACGGTGTCCTCGAGCAGGTCGAGCGCGACGTCGGGTCGCTCGTGATCAAGGAGGTCGCGGGCGCCGGCGGCTACGGCATGCTCGTCGGACCCGAGGCCGATGCGGCGACGACCCGTGCGTACCTCGACAACGTGCGGCGTGAGCCGGAGCGCTACATCGCCCAGCCGGTGGTGCAGCTCTCCACGCACCCCACCTTCGACCCCGACAGCCAGTGCCTGGCCCCGCGGCATGTCGACCTACGGCCCTACGTGCTGGTCGGCGAGGACATCACCATCGTGCCGGGCGGGCTGACCCGCGTCGCCTTGCGACCGGGCTCGCTGGTGGTCAACTCGTCGCAGGGGGGCGGCTCGAAGGACACCTGGGTCCTCGACGACGAGGAGGCTCTGCACGACGACGTTCTGCGCAGCGGCGACGTGACCGCCGGGCAGGGGACGGCCTGATGCTCAGCCGGCTCGCGGACGCCCTGTTCTGGCTCGGTCGCTACCTCGAGCGGGCCGAGCACACGGCGCGACTGCTCGACGTGAACTACCACGCCATCGTCGAGGCGCCCCTCGCCAGCGGCGGCCGCGGCATCGTGGCCGAGCAGTGGGCGCCGCTCCTGCGCGTCACCGACTCCGAGGCCGAGTTCCGCCGCCACTTCGAACGCGCCGACGCGCCGTCGGTGGTCGCCTGGCTCACGGTGCACCCCGACAACCCCGCCTCGATCCGCGGCTGCCTCACCTACGCGCGCGAGAACGCCCGCGCGCTGCGTGACCGCATCTCCACCGAGACCTGGGAAGCGATCAACACCGCGTATCACACCCTCGCCAACGAGGTGGTCGCGGCGCCCGAAGAGGACGCGCTGCACGAGTACTGCGTGGCGGTACGCGATGCCAACCACCTGGTGACCGGCATCATCGACGCGACCCTCACCCGCGACCTCGGGTGGCACGTCGTGCGCGCGGGTCGATCGCTCGAGCGCGCCGACAACGTCGTGCGGACGCTGATGGTGCGGCACCGCCGCGCCGAGGACGGTCCTGTCGCCGCGGGCCTCGAGGCCCACCGCGCGATGGCGCTGCTGAAATCGATGTCCGCCTACGAGGCCTACCGGAAGCGTCACCGCACGCCGCCTGACGCGGAGCGCATCGCCGCCTACCTGCTGCTCGACCCGGAGTTCCCGCGCTCGCTGCGCAGCGCGCTCGAAGCACTCCACGGCGACGTTCGGCAGATCGCCCTACGCAACCCGGCGGCGCCACGCGAGGTCGAGCGCCAAGTCGGGTGGCTCACGGCCCAAGTGACGTACTGCTCGCACGTCGGCCGCATCATCGACGACGGCGAGCCCTCGCTCGCCGACCTGCTCGCCGCCCTCGAGGCGATCTCCGACGGCATGGCGCGGACCTACTTCGGTGCGACCGTCCACGCCTGAGGGCGAGTGCGCTCAGCGCTCGTCGGCGGTGGTCCAGGCCAACGCACCCGTCTCGGGGGCATCGTGCTGTGGCGTTGCGTGTCGAACGCGCACCTCGACCTCGAGCTGGCCGTCGCCACCCCCACGCCGCAGGCCGCGCACGGGCGGAACGTCGTCGTAATCCCGGCCGACGCCGATCTTGACGTGCGCCTCGCCCACGCGACAGCCGTTCGTCGGGTCGAACCCCACCCAGCCGTTGCCCGGCAGGAACGCCTCGACCCAAGCGTGCGACCCCTCGCTCCCCACCAGGTCGCGTTCCGCGCTCGGATGCGCGTGGACGTAGCCCGACACGTATCGCGCCGGGATGCCGTCGAGTCGGCACAGCGCCAGCATGGCGTGGGCGTAGTCCTGGCACACCCCGGAGCCGCTGGCGACGAAGTGTGCCAACGGGGTCTCGACCGTGGTGGCCTCGGGGGCGTAGGAGAAGCGTGATTGCAGGGCGGCCGTCAACGATTCGACGTGCGCGAACACGTCGCCGTGTGGCAACAGGCGCGCGAGGCCCAGCAGCGCGTGCCAGTCACGATCCAACGGGACCCTAGCGGTCGGAGCGAGGAACTCGAACCAGCGGTGCCGAAGGCCCGCCAGTGCGTGGGCACCGACCGCGAGCGGGTACGGGACCGCGTAGGTCTCGACCAACGCGCTCGCCATCACGTGCAGCGCGCGATGTTCGTGCGGCAAGTGGAAGTGGTGGACGAGCGTGTCGTGGCGGTCGCGGTGGCTGCGCAACTCGGCGCGCGGCCTGACGCTGAGCTCGAAGGCGTGGAGCGTCTGCCTGAAGTCGTCCGCGGGCCGCAGCCGCAGCTCGTTGAAGGAGTCCCAGGCGTTCTCCTCGTAGCGGTAGCGGGTGACGTGGACGATGCGCAGGTGCACGAGGCGAGTCTACGCC
>PWQI01000050.1 GCA_003556805.1 Trueperaceae bacterium
GCCCGCCGCGCCACATGGGATGGCGTGTGTCAGGTGAATGCATCCAACAGCACTCTACCTGAGCGAGCAGGTGTCCGTTTCGCCTTCGCGCTGGCACGGGCCGGTGGGCGTCAACGGCACCACGGCTGTGTCATGTCGGCTCCACAGGCGGCGAGCGCCGCCGCGACCAGGGCGCCCGAGGCGTCGTAATCAGCCACGCCGGCGTCGACGCCCTGGCTTCGCAGATAGGCGTCGTACACCGTCGTCACACGCTGCGCGAACGCCGGCCGGTACCAGCGCGCGACAGCCTCGGCGAGCGCGGCACGGTCGGCGCGAGCAGCTGGGGGCAGCGCCGCCAGTGTGGCGTCGACGCGGGCGCGCTCGACGCCGTGTGCGTCGACCAGCTGCAGGAGCGACGCGCGCACGGCCTGCAGACCGGCCAGCGCGTTGGCGTAGCGCACCCACTCGTCATCGCACGCGATCCCGGCGAGCAGCGCGACAGCGTCGGTGTCCGCCTCGCGGGCCCAACCGGCGGCGTGCGCAAGTTCGTGCGTCGCGACCGCGAGGCGAGCGGCGGGCGGTAGGGCCTGATCGACGTGAGGCTCGAGCAGCCACGGGAGCGAGATACCGCCGTAGCCGGCGCGCAGCAGGGTGCCTGCAGGTAGAGGTGTCACGCGCGCCGGGACGGCGACGTCACGGCCGCTCACCAGCGCGTCTGCTTCCGCCACGCAACGGGCAGCCGCTGCCACGGCGGCGTCGAACGAGGCGGCGCTCGCCGCCTCCGCGAGGGGTCGCTCCGGTGCGTCGGCGTGGACGCGAGCGGCCAGCTGCTCGAACGCCTCGAGGAGGACGGGCACGGTCGCGGCGTCGTCGGCGAGGCCGAGCGTCTGGGCCAGCGGTGCCCGCCGGTAGCTCGCCCCCCACGCCGGCACGAACGTGAGAGCGAGCAGGGCCACCCAGGCGAGCAGTGCCACGCCAGCGCGGCGCCAGCGCGGTGGACGCAGCAGCGCCCCAGCGAGCGCGAGCACCGTGCCGGACAGCACGACGATCACGGTCAGGGGCAGCGCCGTCGCGCCGTGGAGGCGGCTGGTGACGTGTGCCCAGCGCGGCCACGGCTCGTGCAGCCACACCGTCTCGATCCAGGCGGGTGGGGCGAGGAGCAGCCATGCGACGAGCCCGACCAGCGAGACGAACAGCAGCCAGGCCAGCGCCCGACCGTGCGTGGCAGTGCGGCGCGGCATGCGCTCAGCTTAGCGGCCGCGACCGATGCGTCCCGTTGGGCCGCCGCGGCGCCGCCTGCGACCTCGACGTCGAGCGACGGGTCCCCGCGTCCAACCCTCGCTCCGCTCGAGCGCAGCGCGCCTGGCCACCCACCAGTCGCCGTCGTGGCGCTCGAACGGGCCGCCCGCGAGGGAGACGGGGCTCGAGACCTGCACGGCCTCGACCGGCAACAGGTATATGGCGAGCCGTGCCGCGCCGTGGCAGAGCGCGCGCCACGCCCACGGCAGCGTCACGAGGCCCTCGACACGCTCTGGGCGCAGGTGCGCCACCGCGCCGACGCGGCGGACCAGCACCTCCGGCCCCCCCTCGAGGCCGACGCGCAGCGCGTCGCCCTCACGGTCGGCCAGCACGCTCACACCAGCCTCCCGCGTTCGGAAGCGCGGCGCGGGTGCCGGGGCGTGGTTGCGGCGCTCCCAGGCGTCGAGCAACGCGTCGTCGGCTGCCTCGCGCCGAGCCTGCCAGCGCTCGAGCTCACGGGTGCTCCAGCGCAGCGGGTCCTCGAGCGCGGCGGCGGCAAGGGCGCGTTCCCTGTCGATGGCGGCGTCCGCGTCGGCGTCGCTGCCGGTGGCGTCGGTGCCGGTGACGCCGACACCACCGGACGGGACGGTGGCCGTCCCTGGGGTGACGTCGGCACCCGGCTCGAGGCGCCGCGAGCGGCGCCGGTAGCCGTCGATGCCGCCCCGGTAGCGCACGAGCGATCCGGCTTCCAGCGTCACGACCTCGGCCTGCAGCGCGCGCAGCAGCGCCTCGTCGTGGCTCGCGAGCACGATGGCCGCCCGCGAGGCCGTCAACCGCGCCTCGAGCGCCTCGATGCCGGGCAGGTCGAGGTCGTTCGTCGGCTCGTCGAGGATGAGGACGTCGGCCGCGCGGACCGTCAGCAGGGCCAGCGCGACGCGAGCGCGCTCGCCGCCGGACAGGCTGCTCCCGGACCGTTCCCAAGCGGCATGGGGCAGTCCGGCCTCCGCGAGCGCGCCGGTCGCTTGTGCCGCGCTCACCCAGTCGGTCAACGCCGCTCGCGCGCTGCGCTCCGGATCCAGACCGCGCGCGACCTGGTCCACGTACAGCACGCTGGTGCCGTCGCGCCACTCGAGGTGGGCGCGCGGATCCGCCGAGGCCGTTGCGCCGGCTACGAGCGCCAGGAACGAGCTCTTGCCGCTGCCGGACGCTCCCACGAGTGCCACGCGCTGGCCGCTCGCCAGGTCGAACGCGCCGTCGTCCAGGATGCCCGGGATCTGCAGGTGGCGGGCCCGCAACAGCGTCTCGCCCGCGCGCGCACCGGGCGTGGCGATCGGTCGCACCGGTGTCGTGTGGTCGCGCGCAACCGGAGGCGCAGCCGCCGCGGCGGCCTCGAGCACGGCCCGCTCGCGACCCGCCCGACGCTTGCGCACCTGCGCGGCGCGGTGCCCGAAGCGCTCGAGCTCGGCGGCCATGCGATCGAGCTCTGCGAGTCGCTTCGTGCGCTCTGCGTGGCGCCGGGCATCCGAACGCGCCGCATCGGCCAGCGCCTGCGTCGTGCGGTCGAAGTTCCCGCGCCGGAGCGTGATGCGGCCGCCGTCGATCGTCGCCACGTGCGTGCAGGCACGCTGCAAGAGCGCACGGTCGTGCGAGGCCATGAGGACCGCGCCAGCGTGCGCGCCGAGTCGCTCGACGAGCCAGTCCCGGCCAGCCAGGTCGAGGTGGTTGCTCGGCTCGTCGAGCAGCAGGACGTCGGCGCCGGCGACGAGCGCGCCGACGAGCCGAGCACGCTGGCGCTCGCCTCCGGAGGCCTCGGCCGCAGGACGGTGCCAGCTGGCCGCGCTCAGCCCCACGCGCTCGAGGTCGCGCATGAGTCGTGCGTCGGCGTCGAAGCCGCCGCGGCGCTCGAAGCCTGCCAGCAGTTCGGCATAGCGCAGCCCGGCGTCCGGGTCGCGCAGGGCGACGCGGTACGCGCGTTCGAGTTCGAGCTCGAGCGCGCGGATGGTGCCGAGCTGGGTCCGGGCCAACGACCACAGGTCGACGGCCTGACCCGGCGCAGCGTCCTGTTCGAACAGGTCGACCTCCACGCCGGGCGGTCGCGACACGAGCCCTTCGCTGGCCTGTGCCCGCCCGGCCAACGCCCGCAGGAGCGTGGACTTCCCGCTGCCGTTGGGGCCGACGAGACCGACACGCCAGCCGCTGCGCAGCACCAGGTCGGCACGGAGCAGCTCGCGGTCGGCGGCGCGAAGGAGGAGATCGTGGCACTCGAGCAGGATCATGATGCACTGGCGCGGCCTGCGCCGCGACACGCAATGGTACGCGGCCCAGGGCAGCTAGGGAGGGGAGGAGACGGCACGGTCGGGGACGGCACCACCTCGTAGCATGCGACATGTGTGATCGCGACGCGCCCGCCCTGACCGTCCCCGAGCTCACGCCGAAGGAGCGCGTCCGTGTTCGGCGCGCGGCCGATGGGCCGAACCCGGGCCCCGTCGTCTACTGGATGCAGCAGGCCCAGCGAGCCGGCGACAACCCGGCGCTCGAACACGCCCTGGCGTTGGCGGCCCGCTGGGACCGGCCGGCCTGTGTCGTCATCGGCCTCGACGCTCAGTACCCCGGCGCGAGCGAGCGGTCGTTCGTGTTCATGCTCGAGGGTCTGCGGGACGTGCGCGACGCCTTGGCGGAGCGCGGAATCGGCTTCGCGTGTCGGCTGGGCGCACCCGACGAGGTCGCCCTCGCTGCCGCGCGTGGCGCCGCGGCGTTGGTGTGCGACCGCGGCTACCTCCGGCACCAGCGAGCGTGGCGCGCGCGCGTCGCGTCGGAGGCGCCGTGTGGCGTCGTCGAGGTCGAGGGCGGGGCCATCGTGCCGGTCGAGGCGGCGAGCGGCAAGGCCGAGTACATGGCGCGGACGCTGCGCCCCAAGGTGCAGCGGCTGCTGGAGCGCTTCGCCGCGCTGCCCTCGGCCGTTGCGGTGGCGAGGCCGTGGCCGGCGGACACGGCACCGCCTGGTGAGGGCAGCGGTGTCGAGGCGGAGCTCGACGACCCGCACGCGTTGGTGCATCGCCTCGCTGTCGACGGCGCTGCAAGGAGCGTGAGCGTGTTCTTCCGCGGCGGCGAGAGCCAGGCCGCGGCCGCGCTCCGTCGCCTCACGGATCGCGTCCTCGACTCGTACGGTGTCGATCGGAACCAACCTCAGCGCGACGCCGTCTCGTACCTCGGCATGCACCTCCACTTCGGGCAGGTGTCGCCCGTGCGCGTCCTCCGCACCGTCATGGACGCAGCACGCGACCGCGACCGCGACTCGGCGGCGCGGTCGCGCGACGCCTTCGTCGAGGAGCTGGTGGTACGGCGCGAGCTTGCGATCAACCACGCCTGGTTCGAGCCCGCCTACGATCGCTACGAGGCGCTCCCGGAGTGGGCTCGGAAGACGCTGGCGAAGCATGCCCGCGACGAGCGTGAGCGGGTCTACGATCCAGCGACGCTCGAGGCGGGTGAGACCGACGACCCGTACTGGAACGCCGCCATGCTCGAGATGCGCGCCACGGGGTACATGCACAACTACATGCGTATGTACTGGGGCAAGCGCATCCTCGCGTGGAGCAGCGAACCGGAAGCAGCGTTCGAGCTGACGCGTACCTTGAACGATCGGTACTTCCTCGATGGCCGCGACCCGAACTCGTATGCCGGCGTGGCCTGGGTCTACGGTCGGCACGATCGGCCGTGGCCCGAGCGCCCGGTGTTCGGCACGGTGCGGTCGATGGTGGCCGCCGGGCTGCGACGCAAGTGCGACCCAGATGCGTACGTCGCCAAGGTCGAGCGGCGCGTGGCTGCGCGCAGTGCCGTCTTGGACGAGGCTCGCGACTGAAGCGGCGGCACCGGGCGCGGTGCCGCCGGGGTGTCGCTCCGGCCCTGCTGGGCGGGTACGGTCACGACGGCCCGGTGGCGCTACACTGCGCGCGTGCGGCGCTTCCTCGCGATCGGGACGAACACCGGCTTCATCTGCACGAACTGTGGCGCGGAGGTCCCGCCGCTCGCCAACGGCTCGTACCGAAACCACTGCCCCTGGTGCCTGCACTCGCTGCACGTGGACGTCAACCCGGGCGACCGAGCCAACACCTGTGGGGGCGTCCTCGAACCCGTCGGGGTCGAGCACTCCGGCAAGAAGGGTTGGGTGATCGTGCATCGTTGCCGCGCGTGCGGCGAGACGCGCCGCAACCGCGCGGCGCTCGACGACCCCACCTGCCCCGACGACTTCGACGTGCTCGTCGCCCTGGCAGCGCGGCGTTGACGGGCCTGTAGACTCGACGCCATGCACGCCGACCTGATCCTCCTGCCTGGCCACGTCCGCACCCTCGACGCCGAGCGTCCGCGTGCCGAGGCCGTCGCGATCGCCCACGGCCGGATCGTGGCCGTCGGGTCGCGGGCCGACGCGTCGGCCTGGCACGGCCCGCGCACCACCGTCGTCGAGGCGCCGTCGACATGCCTGCTCCCCGGCTTCCACGACGCCCACGTGCACCTGGCGCAGCACGGCATGGAGCTCGCGGCCGTTGCCCTGCACGACGTGCCCGACCTCGCCGGCGCGCTCGCGCGTGTCGCGGAGCGAGTCGGCCGCAGCGCAGCGGGGGCGTGGATCACCGGTGCTGGGTTCGCGCTCGACCGCTGGGGCGTCCCGACGCTCGAGGCCACCGCGCTCGACAGCGTCGCCCCGCTGCACCCCGTGTTGTTGCGTTCGCAGGACCACCACGCCGGCTGGGCCAACAGCGCCGCGCTTGCCGCCGCTGGGATCGACGCCACCACGCCCGATCCCGATCACGGTGTGGTCGTCCGAGACGCCGCAGGCGCCCCGACGGGGTACCTGCTCGAGCGCGCGGTCGACCTCGTGGCCGCGGCCATCCCGGCCGCGGAGCGCGCCGATTGGACGCGTGCCGTGCGCGACGCTGGGGTCGACCTCGCCAGGCGCGGCATCACCACGGTCCACCACATGGCCTTCGAGCCACCGGCGGCGTGGCGCGCCGTCGCCGATGCCGCATCCAGCGACGACTACCCGCTCCGCGTCTGGGCGTGCGTGCCGCACACCGAGGTCGAGCACGCTGCAGCGATCGGCATGGCCGGCGGGCAGGGGGGCGCACGCTTCGTCGTCGGCGGAGCGAAGTTCTTCGCCGACGGCGCGCTCGGCAGCCGCACCGCGTGGATGCTCGAGCCGTACCTCGACAGCGGCGGCCTCGGCATGACGGTGGACGGGCCGGCGGTCCTGCGCGAGCGCTTCCGGCTGGCGGCCGAGGCAGGTTTCGCGCCCGTGGCGCACGCCATCGGTGACGCGGCGGTGCGTGCCGTGGTCGACGCGCTCGAAGCGACCGCCGAGGCGTGGCGCCCGGCCGGCCTGTTGCCGCGCATCGAGCACGTGCAGCACGCCCACCCAGGCGACGTCGTCCGACTCGGCCGGCTCGGCGTGACGGCGTCGATGCAGCCGATCCACCTCACCTTCGACGCGGGCTCCATCCAGGCCGCTCTCCATGATCGCCTCGAGCGGGCGTTCCCGTTCCGCTCGCTCGAGGCCGCCGGTGCACGGCTGGCGTTCGGTTCGGACACGCCAGTCGCCGAACCCGACGTGTTCGCAGGCCTGCGCGCCGCCGTGCGTCGACGCGGCGTGGATGGGACGGCGTTGCCGCCCGACGAGGCCATCGGAGCCGAGACCGCCCTACGGGCCTTCACGGCCGGGGCCGCTCAGGCGATCGGCCGCTCGCATCGCTCCGGTCGGGTGAGCGAAGGCTTCGACGCTGATCTCGTGTTGCTCGATCACGACCCGGTGGACGACCTCGACGACCTGAGCGTCGTCGCGACGCTGTCCGACGGCCGCTTCACGTACCGCGACGGGGTCTGAGCGACCCACGCCTGGCCACGTCGGTGACGGTGTCGCTCAGCGCGCGTCCGGCCAGATTTCGAGCCGTTTCATGCGCGCCCGCGGTCCCAGCGTGAGCCCGTGCACGATGGCGTCGGCGAGGGCGGTGGTGTCGATCCAACCGGCCGGGTCTGCGTCCGGCATGGCGTCGCGATTGCCCGGCGTGTCGAGCGTGCCCATCGGGTAGACCACCAGCGTCCGCACGCCTTGCTCGGCGAGCTCCTTGTCGAGCGAGCGCAGGTACGCGACCACGCCCGCCTTCGCTGCCGCGTACGGGGCGACCCGGGCGCCGCCATCGACCGCCTGCCCGGCAGCGATGCCGATCACGACACCGCGACCGCGTGCCAGCATGCCGGGTAGGGCCGCGGTCGTGGCGACCACCGTCGTGACGAGGTTCAGCGCGAGTTGCCGTTGGAGGTCGCTCAGCCCGACCTCGCTCGCTGGCTGCATGGCGAAGCCGCCCGCCAGGTTGACGACGGCGTCGAGGCCGTCGGCTTCGCGTTCCAGGCGCTCTACGGCGCTACGGGTGGCGGCCTCGTCGGTCAGGTCGGCGCTGGCCACGAGACGGCCGGGGTAGCGCTCGAGCAGCCTCTCGGACGGTCCGAGGTCGACCAGGGCAGGGCGCCAGCGTGCGTCCTCGAGGCGGGCGATCACGGCCGAGGCGAGGGCGCCGCCGGCGCCGGTGACGAGAGCGGTCGGGGTTCGTGCCATGTGGTCCTCCTGTCCGGAGTCTACGTCCGGATGCCGCGAGTCCCCGTGCTATCCTCGCTGCATGCCGTCCCAGACGACGTCCGTCGACCATCGTCAAGAGGCGTTCGACCTCGATGCCTGCCTCGTGCGCGCCCGCGCCGCCGCGCGTGCCCTGCCGAACGCGCCGCGAAACGCCGGCCTCCTCGCTCTGGCCGACGCGGTCGAAGCCGGGGCCGCCGAGGTGTTGGCCGCCAACGCTGAGGACGTCGCGCGTTCGCGCGCGGCCGGCACGCCCGATGCCTTGGTCGATCGCCTCGCACTCGACGAGCGCCGATTGGCCGACATCGCCGAGGCGGTGCGCTCGGTCGCGGCGCTCCCGGATCCGGTCGGTCGCGTGCTGGACGGTTGGACCCTCGCGAACGGCCTGCGCGTCGAGCAGCGGACCGTGCCCTTCGGCGTGATCGCGATGATCTACGAGTCGCGGCCGAACGTGACCGTGGACGCCGCTGCGCTGGCGCTCAAGGCCGGCAGCGCTGCCGTGCTGCGGGGATCGAGCGACGCCTTGGCCAGCAACCGGGCCCTGGTCGCCGCGATGCGCTCCGGCCTCGAGGCCGCGGGTGTCCCGGCCGACGCCGTGCAGTTGGTCGACGATCCAGATCGCGCGCAAGTGAGCGCGCTGCTCACGGCCCGTGGCCGCGTCGACCTGGCGATCCCGCGGGGCGGCGCGGGGCTGATCGAGCACGTGGTGCGCACCGCGCAGGTGCCGGTGATCGAGACCGGCGTCGGGAACTGCCACGTGTACGTGCACGCCGACGCCGACCCCGCCATGGCGACCGCGATCGTCCTGAACGCGAAAGTCCAGCGCCCTGGGGTGTGCAACGCCGCCGAGACGCTGCTGGTCCACGCCGACGTCGCGTCGTCGTGGCTCCCGGACGCGCTCGCGGAGCTCGCCGCCGCGGGCGTTCGGTTGCGTGGTTGTGAGCGCACCCGGGATGCGGCGGGTGGCGTCCCCGTGGAGGCCGCGGACGACACCGACTGGGCCACGGAGTACCTCGACCTGATCCTCGCCGTCCGCGTGGTCGACGGGCTCGACGCTGCGCTGGAGCACGTGGCTCGCTACGGCAGCGGCCACTCCGAAGCGATCGTCACCGCCTCGCTGGTGGCCGGTCGACGCTTCCAGGACGAGGTCGACGCGGCCGCGGTGTACGTCAACGCCTCGACGCGCTTCACCGACGGCTTCGAGTTCGGCTTCGGCGCCGAGATCGGCATCAGCACGCAGAAGTTGCACGCGCGTGGTCCGATGGGGCTGGCTCAGCTGGTCACCAGCAAGTACGTGGTGGACGGCACGGGACAGATCCGTAGCTGAGCGGTGGTCTGCGCCGGTCGGCGTGGCGACCAAGCGTGCTCGTCGGTCCGCACGAGGCGGCACGAGCACCGTCTGGGACGGTATTCCTGGTTTGACCACAGGCGCTTGCGCGGGGTATGATGACGGGGTCTTGGGGGGCCGTCCGGCCCATCCCCATCACACCTTCCGAGGGCACCGCCAGACGACCCCGCCTCGGGGTCCGCTGCCGTGTGTGGTGCTCCTCGAGCGACACGGAGGCACGCCTTGACGAACGCCTACACCGCCGACAACATCCGGGTGCTCAAGGGCCTGGAAGGGGTGCGTGCGCGCCCCGCCATGTACGTCCAGGGGGGCACCGGGGTCGACGGGTATCACCAGCTGCTCACCGAGATCATCGACAACGCCGTCGACGAGGCGCTGGCCGGATACGCCGACACCATCGAGGTGGTGCTCGAGGCAGACGGCTCGGCGACCGTGACCGACAACGGCCGCGGCATCCCCGTGGGCACGATGGCGAGCGAGGGCGGCAAGACAGCCATCGAGGTGATCTTCGCCCAGCTCCACTCCGGGGGCAAGTTCGACGACTCGGCGTACAAGGTGTCTGGCGGCCTGCACGGCGTGGGCAGCTCGGTCGTGAACGCCCTCTCCACCTTCCTACAGGCCGACGTGTTCATCGACGGGCAGCACCACCGCATCCGCTTCGAGCGCGGCGAGGTGGTGCAGCCGGTCTTCGTTGTGGGCCCCGCAGCCAAGGGGCAGCGCGGTTCGCGGGTCGCCTTCCAACCCGACCCGGCGATCTTCAAGGACGTTCCAGGTGGGTTCGACCACGGCCGGATGAAGCGCCGGATGCGCGAGCTCGCCTACCTCACGGGCGGCGTCAGGATCATCCTCGAGGACCGGCGCCACACCGACGTGCGGCGCGACGTCTTCCACGAGACCGGTGGAGTCGCGGCGTTCGCCGAAGGGCTGGCTCGCGACGAGAAGCGCCTCTACGACCATGCGATCCGGATCACCGACGAGGTGACGATCAGCCAGGACGGCAAGGACGAGACGATCGAGGTCGACGTCGGCCTGCTCCACACCGCCGGTTACGGGCAGACCATCCTCACCTACGCCAACATGATCACCAACCGCGACGGCGGTACGCCGCTGACCGGCTTCAAGACCGCCTACACGCGCGTGCTCAACACCTACGCCAGGAACAAGAACCTGCTCAAGAAGGGCGAGGCCGCGCCGACCGGCGAGGACTACCTCGAGGGCATCTACTGCGTCATCAGCGTCAAGCTGTCCGACCCGATGTTCGAGTCGCAGGCGAAGGTCAAGCTGCTCAACCCCGAGGCCCAAGCAGCCGTGCAGACGGTCGTCGGTGAGAAGCTCGCAGAGGTGCTCGAGGAGCAACCGAAGGTCGGCAAAGCCATCATCGAGAAGGCCGCGAGTGCGGCCCGAGCGCGCGAGGCGGCGCGCAAGGCACGCGACCTGGTGCGGCGCGCCAACCCGCTCGAGAGCGACGAGCTACCGGGCAAGCTCGCCGACTGTCAGTCCCAGGACCCCAGTGTGAGCGAGC
>PWQI01000239.1 GCA_003556805.1 Trueperaceae bacterium
CTTGAAGTGGTCGATGTCGAGCAGGAGGACCGAGAGCGCGCTGCCGTAGCGCTCTGCGCGCACGAGCTCTTCGGCAAGCCTGACGTCGAGGCCGCGCCGGTTGGGGATGCGGGTGAGCGTGTCGAAGATGGCCAGGTAGGCCATGACGTCGCGCTCGTTGGCGTGCTCGCGCACGCTCCTGGCCAGCAGGTCCTGTGTCGCCTGGTGTTCACGCTGCTCGGTCTCCAGCGCGGTGATGTCGACGAAGGTGTAGATGCCGCACTGCCGACCGTCGACTTCGATGGCTCGAGCCGACAGCAGGACCATCACCTGTGCTTCGTCCGAGGTGCGCAGCGACATCTTGATCTTGTGGGTCGCGTCGCCCGACAGCAGTCGGTTCGTCGCGATCGTCAACATGTCGATGTAGCGGTGGAACGGCTCGAGGTCGGTGAGCGACCGCGTCGTCAGGTCGTCAGTGGTGAGCCCGGTGAGGTCGGCCATGCCGTGGTTGGCTTGGACGATGCGCATGTCCGCGAGGCGAGCGATCACGCTGGGCGCCGGGTCGGCTTCGAAGGCGACCCGGTAGCGTCGTTCGGAGCGCCAGCGATCGGTTTCATCGCGAACGGTCAGGACGCTCAGTGGGGGGTCGCCCGCGAGCTGCGTGCCGCTGTAGACGTACACGCGCGGGTCGTCGTCACCGAAGCGCCGCACCAGCAACTCCACGTCGCGGTAGCGCTCGCCGCGCAGGGCGCGTACGATGGGCCGGTTCTCGTCGGCGACCCGAACACCCTCGAGCGTTCGGAACTCGAACGCCTCGAGCGAGTGGGTACGCAGGTTGATGCTCCCACCGTGCCGTTCGATGCGGTCACCGGTGCCGTAGAGATGGATGGCGGCGGCGTTCATGTAGACCACCTCGCCGGACGGATCGGTCACGAAGAGCGCGTCTTGCCCGGCTTCGAGCAAGGCGTAAAGCTCTCTTGGGGTGAGCTCTCGTCCGTTCGTGGCGGTATTCATCAGTTCCACCCTACTGTCCGAGACGCGCGGTCCCGGTGCTGTTGACCCGGGTACGCCCACGCGGAGCGACCGACGGCGTGTGTGCAGTCGATGCCCGTGTCAGTGACGCCTTTGCGCGACGGTCCCCACCTTGCCGCGGGGTGACGGCGATCGTGGCGTATGGTCCAGGCATGGCTGACGACCTGAGGAGTGGCGAGATCGGTCTGGTCTTGAGCGGCGGCGGCGCCCGCTGCTTCGCGCACGTCGGTGCCCTGCAGGCCATCGAAGAAGAGGGTCTGCGCGTCAGCGCGATCGCCGCCAACTCGAGCGCGGCCATCATCGCCGCGCTCTACGCCAGCGGCCATGACGCTCGCTCGGTGGCCAACATCGTCCGCGGCGTCGATTACGAGACGTTCTTCGACGCCGACGGCTCGACCGGGCTGATCGGTCACGACGGTGTGGAGGCGTTGCTCGCGGAGCACGCCGTGGACACCTTCGAGCAGCTCACGATCCCGCTCGCGGTGCCTGCTGTCGACATCGAACTCGCCGAGATGCTGGTCTTCACGGAGGGACCGTTGTCGCCCGCGATCTGTGCCAGCAACGCCTTCCCTGGGCTCTTCACGCCGGTCGAGCACAAGGGGCGCTTCCTGCTCGACGGCGGCATCCTCAACAACTTCCCCGTCGACCTGATCCGCTCCATGACGAGCCGGCCGATCCTGGCGATCGACGTCCGACCGTCACCCAAGCGCTCCCTCGGGCTCGATGAAGAGGAAGCCGGATCGTTCTTGGGCAAGATCGGGAAGCTCTTCACACACGGTGTCCCCATCACCATCGACATCCTCATGCAGGCCTACACCATCACCCAAACGCGATTGGTGGAGGTGACGGTCGCCATGCACCCGCCGCACGTCTGGCTGCGACCGGACCTGCCGCACGACTTCGAGACGCAGGACTTCTCGCGCTTCGACGACGGGTTCGGCGTCGGCTACCGGTCGGTGCGGACGGCGGTCGAGCGTGGCGACTTCGCCCCCCTGACCACCGGCGACGCCTGATCGCGTGCAGGACGACGTGCGAGTCGAGCATCGCCACGTGGTCGCGAACGGAACGCGCTGCCACGCCCTCGAGGCCGGCAGCGGGACGCCGCTCGTCTTGCTCCACGGCACCGCGATCGATTCCGCTGCGCTGACCTACGGACCGAGCCTGCCGGAACTCGCGGCTCGCCACCGCGTGCTCGCGCTCGACTGGCCCGGCTACGGCCGCAGCGAGCACCCGCGCGCGCTGCCGAGCATGGACGACATGGTGGAGCTGCTCGAGGCGTTCCTGGACGAGGTGGGGCTCGCGCGCGTGCACCTGGCGGGCTTCTCGATGGGGGCCGCCGTCGGGCTCGGTTTCGCGCTCCGCTCACCGGAGCGTGTCGCCACGCTCACCGCGATCGGCGCCTACGGCCTCGACGGCGGCCTCCCCGTGCCGATCCTGCCCTTCGTCGCCATGCGCGTGCCGTGGCTCGGGCGGAGCGTGACGTGGGGCCTGCGCCGCAGCCGGTTCCTGACGGGACTGGTGCTGCGCCACGTCGTGTTCTCCGACGCGCGGCTGGTGGACGACGCGCTGGTGCGCGAGGTGCACGAGCAACTGCGTGCGCCCGAGGCGGAGCGCAGCTTCGTCGACTGGTTGCGCGGCGAGCTCCGCCCCTTCGCGCTCGGGACCTCCTACGCCGAGCGGCTCGGCGACCTGAGCGTGCCGACGCTCCTCTTGCACGGGCGCAACGACCGGGTGATCCCCGCGCGCAAGGCGGACGCGGCGAGCGAGCGGATCCCGGGCGCTCGGCTCGTCCGAGTACCGGGGTGCGGGCACTGGGTCCCGCGCGAGGCGCCGGAGGTGTTCCGGCGCGAGCTGCTCGAGTTCACGCGAGCACGAGGGTGACCGGGCCCGCAGGGCGATCGGGGGGTGGCGGGTGATCGGGTGGTTGTCGGGTGGCGCGCCGCGCAGCGGGGGGCAGCCGTTCAGCTCGCGCCGGGTAGGTTGCGAGACACGAGGTCGACCACGCGGCGTGCGTACGCCAGTGCGCGCTCGGCGTCCGCTCGCGTGTAGAACTCCCCGGGCGTCAGGTCCTCGGCGCCGTAGAACGCGAGTTCGCGGTCGCGCCGAAGCTGGCGCGACGCGTCGGCGAGCTCGTCGATGAACGGCGCGAGCGGCTCCGGGAGGCGTGTGCGCTCCGCTCGCAGGATCGGCGCGAGGTCGTGGATGCGCGGGGCTTCCACGCCGCTCGCTCGCAGGAGGGCCTTGAGGGTGAGTTCGACGACCTCTTGCGACTCGCGCACGACGTCGGGCCAGCTCTCGCCGTCGAACAGGACGTCGAGGGCGGCGAGGCGCACGCGAGAGCGCTTGACGTAGTCGAGCGCGAGATCGAGGTTGCGCATCAGTCCTGCACCGTCCAGTACGGTTGCCCGTGGGCGTGGCGCCGGGTGATCGTGCCGGCCGCGATGTCGCGACGCACCTGGCTGAGGAGGCGCGAGACGCGCCGATCGCGGTCGAACACCGCCACCCCGTCGAGCGCGGCTTCGAGCCAGAGCGTTCCAGGTTCGCGCTCCACGGGCGGCAGGGAGACGATGTGGACCTCGACGGGATGCCCTTCGTGTTCCAGCGGGTCGCGGTCCCACTCGAGGTACGTGGCACGCGTGACGCGCCGCGTGGGTTCGAGGACGACGAGAACGTCGATGTCCGAGGTGTCGGTCGCCTCGCCGCGCGTCCAGGAGCCGTAGAGGACGACGCCCACGAGCGCTGGCCCGAAGGCCTCGATCGCGCGGGCGGCGACGGCGGCGCCGGGTCCGGTCGGGTCCGGCCCCGGCGCGGCCAGGGTCCGGACGCAGTACTCGTTGAGCGAGAGCCCAGCGCGCTCTGCGGCGCCGCGCAGCGACGCGTGCAACGCCGGCGGCAGGCGCAGCACGAAGCGGCCCGACGGAGCGCTGCCCGAGTGAGTAGTATCAGCCACGGTTTCTACGATATCACGGTGCCGTCCTGTCGAACGTGACGCTCCAGTGTCGAGATCGCTCGGCACGACAGGTCGGGGCGAGCGCCGTTGGCATCCACCGCGACGGTCGCCGTCCAGGTGCGCCCCAGCGCGACGTCGAACAAGGACCAACCGGCCGCGGCGCTGCGGTCGCCGTCCACGGCGAGCACGGCCGCCGGCTCATGCGGAAGCAGCGTCACCTCGACCCGGTCCGGAGCGATCGACAAGCCCGTCCCCAGCGCCTTGAGGACCGCTTCCTTGCGCGTCCACGCCCAGTAGAACGCCACCTGGCGCCACGCTGGGGGCAGGCCTTCGAGCATCGCGACCTCACGCTCGCTGCAGCACGATCGCGCCACCTCGCCCAGATCGGCGAGGTGGCGACGCACTTCGACGTCGACGCCGATCCGCCGACCCCGCATGAGACCGTACAGGGCGACCCCCTGCGAGTGCGAGACGTTGAAGCGCAGGTCGCTCCAGCCGACGGTTCCAGCCAGTTCCGGCTTCCCGGCGCCCCCGTACGCGAAGGCGAGGTCGCGTGGCCCGACACCCGTGTACCGAGCCAGGAGGCGACGCAGGAGGCCACGGCCGACGACGAAGCGCCTGCGCTGCCGCGAGCAGCGCAGCGCCTCGGAGCGCCGCCGCTCGTCGCTGGAGAGCGTGTGCCCCAAGGCCGTCACGTCCCAGTGCGCGTCGTCGAGCGCCGCCGTCCACACGTGGACCTCATCGCGCTCCAGGCGGATCGAGGCCGACTCCGGCTCCGGCTCCGGCATCATGCGACCCACGTCTCGGCCCGCTCCATCGTGCGTGCCAGGATCCGCGCGAGCTGCCGAACGTGCGGCGCACGCAACATCGTGTGGTGATCACCCGGGACCGTCACCCGCTCCACGTCACCCACGGCGAGTCGGCGCCAATCAGGCACGCCGTTCCCGTCGGCCGGTGCGCCGCGCTGTGCAGCCGCGTCGATGATGGTCACGGGCCCGGTGTACGGCCGTGCCTCGTAGCGCTGCAGGGCCCGCAGGTGTGCCTCGAAGACGCGCAGCCGCCGTCGCAGCTGCGTCGCGTCGACGGTGTCTGGGAGGAGTCGCGCGTCGCGGGCCAGGTCCGACAGCAGCGTCAGCTGATCGGCGAGCGGCATGCGGTCGAGGACCTCGGGTGTGACGGCGAGCTGCTCGAACCCCAGGCCCAGGCTACGCGCGAACGTGCTGACGAGCGATCGATCGCCGGGCTCCGCTGCGTCGGGCGGATCGGGGACAGCGAACGCCGGAGCGGGATCGAGCAGCGCAACGAGCGCCACCGATCCCGGTCGCGTCTCGAGCGTCCGGGCCATCTCGTACGCGATGACGCCGCCCATCGACCACCCCGCGAGCAGGTACGGGCCCTCGGGCTGCACGCTGCGGACGGTATCGAGGTACGCGGCCGCCATCGCCTCGATGCTGTCGTGGGGCTCCGTGTCGTCGTCGACGCCGCGGGCTTCGAGTGCGTAGAACGGCCGGTCGTCACCGAGTTCGTGAGCCAAGTCCACGTACTGCATGACGCTCGCGCCGAGCGGGTGCACGCAGAAGACCGGGCGAAGCGCCCCGCTCGATCGGATGGCGACGAGCGGGGCGGTCGAGCTCGCCTTCCCCCGCAGTCGGTGACCGAGCGCCTCGATCGTCCTGTCCTCGATCAGCGCCGCGACGGGCAGGTCCGTGCCGAACTCGGCTCGGACCCGGGCCGCGAGGCGCAGCGCCAACAGCGAGTGCCCTCCGAGCTCGAAGAAGTCGTCGCGTACGCCGACGTGGCTTCCTGGCAGGAGCTCCTGCCAGAGTCCGACCAGGCGCCGCTCCACATCGTCACGCGGAGCGATGGCGTATGGGGCGCTGCGCACCGCGCCGTCGAGCGCATGCGCCGCGAGGGCCCGCCGATCGAGCTTGCCACCCGACGTGCGCGGCAGCTCAGGGAGCGTGACGAACGCAGAGGGCACCAGCGGTCGCGGGAGTCGCTCGGCCATGAAGCGCGTCAGCGCCGGCGCGTCGGGCTGACGCTCCGAGGCTGCCGTGACGAAGGCGACCAAGCGCTCGCCGTCGTCCGTGACCACAGCGGCGGCGACGCGGACGTCCGGGTGTCGGGCCAGCACGGCCTCGACCTCGCCGAGCTCGATGCGCTGGCCCCGGACCTTGACCTGGTCGTCGAAGCGGCCGAGCCACTCGAGCGTGCCGTCGGCGCGCCAGCGCGCCCGGTCGCCGCTGCGGAACATGCGGGCGCCGGGACGCCCGTCGAACGGATCCGGAGGGAAGCGGGCCACCGTCTCGTCCGCCCGGCCGTGATACCCGAGCGCGACCCCTGCGCCGGCGATGCACAGCTCGCCCGGCACGCCGACCGGCACGGGCCGTAGGCGGTCGTCCACGACGTAGGTGCGCACGTTGGCGATGGGGCGACCGATCGGGATCACGGGGCGTCCGTCGTCGCGTCGGCAGGCCCAATGCGTCGCGTCGATCGTCGTCTCGGTCGGCCCGTAGAGGTTGTGGAGGTCGGCGCTCAGGCGCGCGTGGCAGCGATCGCGGAGCTCGGGCGACAAGGACTCACCGCCACACAGCACGAGCCTCAGGTCCGTGCACGCGTCGATCGCGTCCTCGTCGAGCAAGGCGGACACGAGCGTCGGCACGGCCTGCAGCAGCGTCACGCGGTGTCGCGCCATGGCCTCGGCCAAGCGGGCGGGGTCGCGCTCGTTCGCGTGCGGTGGGACGATCAGGCGTGCGCCTGCGGCGAGCGGGCCGAGGAGCTCCCACACCGACGGGTCGAAGGTCAGCGGTGTGTGCAGCAGCACGCGGTCCGCCGCTGCGAGGTCGAACGAGTCCTGGCGCCAGCGCACCTGGTTGACGAGGGCGCGGTGTGGCACCACCACGCCCTTCGGTGCGCCCGTCGAACCGGAGGTGTAGAGCAGGTACGCCGGATCGTCGCCTCCCACACGCACCTCCGCTCGCTTTCGAGCCCGGCCCGCGATCGCATGACGTTCGGCGTCGAGGTCGACGACGCGCGCGTCGCACCACGACGCGTCGCCGAGGGCCGAGGCCTGCGTCACCACCACGGCGATGTCGGCGTCGGCGACGATCTCGAGGAGTCGTGCGCGCGGATGGCTGGGATCGAGCGGTACGTAGACGCCACCGGCCTTCAGCACGGCCAGGGCCGCAACCACGGCTGATGGGGACGGATGGAGGGTGACCCCGACCGCCACGCCCGCTGCGACGCCGGCGTCTGCCAGGCGCGCGGCGAGGTGATCGGCGGCCGTGCGCAGGTCGCGGTACGTGACGCGCTCGTCCTCGGTCTCGACGGCGATCGCATCGGGCGTCCGCTCGGCCTGCTCGTCGACGAGGTCGTGGATGCATGCGCTCGGCCGATCCGGCGCACCGGTGTCGGTGTCGTTCCAGACGACGGTGACCTGGCGCCGCTCCTCGGCGCCCACGAGGGGGAGATCGGAGAGCGGGCTCTCGGGCCGCTCCACGATGGCTTCGGTCAGCGCGAGGAAGCGGTCGCAGAGCCGGTCGATGCTGGCGTCGTCGAACAGCTCGGCGTCGTACTCGAACGCGCCGTGCAACGCCTCGCCTGCCTCGACGAGCAGCGTGAGGTCGGTCACCGCCGCCTCGGCGTCGACGTCGAGCGGTTCGACCTCGAGTCCCGCCATCCGGAGCGTGGGTTGCTGCAGGCTGTGGACGATCAACATCGTCCGGAACAGCGGCGCCGCAGCGACATCGCGCTCCGGTCCGAGCGCTGCGACCACCTCGTCGAACGGTACGTCTTGGTGGGCGAAAGCATCGAGCGACGTCCGGCGCGCTCGGCGCAGGAGCGTGCGGAAGCTCGGGTCGCCGCCAAGGTCGGTGCGCAGCACGACGGTGTTCATGCAGCAGCCGACGACGTCCTCCAGGCCCGGTCGGTCGCGGGTGAAGACGGGCGTGCCGATGCTCAGGTCCGTCGCGCCGGAGGACCGGTGGAGCAGCGCCTGGAACGCGGCGAGCAGCGTCATGAAGAGCGTGGCGCCCTCGCTACGACCCAGCTCGCGAAGCGCGTCGGAGCGCTCGCGCGACACCTCGAAGCGCCGCCGCTTGCCCCGATGCGCCGCCCGGGCAGCCCGAGGACGGTCGATCTCGAGTGGGAGTCCCGGCGACGCGCCGTCGAGCTGGTCGCGCCAGAAGTCGAGCTGTGACCGGACCCGGTCGATCGTCTCCAGCTGGTGTCGTACGTACGCGTCGTACGTCACCGTCGGCAGCGGCAGCGTCGACGACGGACCGTCGTAGAAGCCGGCGTAGAGCGCCATGAGCTCGCGCACCAGGTGGGTGACAGTCCAGGCTTCGGCGGCGATGTGGTGCACCATGAGCACGAGGGCGTGCTCCCGTTCGGTGAGCTTCACGAGCAGCCCACGCAGGTGCGGTGGCTGCGTGAGGTCGAACGGTCGACGGATCGCCGCGGTGGCGACGCGTTGCAGCGCAGCGTCGCGCTCCTCGGCCGGCAGGTGCGACAGGTCGTGCTCGTCGAGCGGCGCCGGCATCGGTTCGAGCGGCGCCTGTGAGGGCTCTGCGTCCAGCATCTCGACACGCGTTCGAAGCACGCCGTGGCGACGCACCAGCTCGTCGAGGGAGCGGCGCAGCGCGCGCACGTCGAGTGCTCCGGACAACCGGGCAGCGGCGTAGAGGTGAAGGGCGGGATTGCCGGGTTCGATCTGCTCGAGGTAAGCGAAGCGGCGCTGCTCGTAGGAGAGTGGGTACGTCGTCGCCTCGGCGGGTGGCCGGGATGCCTGCGTCGCTGCGTCGTCGGACTCCACCGTCGCCCGTTCGTCGAGTTCCAACGCCTCCATGAGGAGGCGGGCGAACGCGACGACGGTGGTCCCCTCGAGGACCTTCACGACGGGCACACGGACCCCCAGATCGGTGTCGAGGCGCGTCACCAGTTCGACGGCCATGAGCGAGTCGATCCCGAGTTCGGCCAGCGGTCGTCCGGTCGGTACGTTGTCCGGTGTCCCGCCCAAGACGCCGGCGACGGCGGCACGGAGGTACGCCACGGCCACGTCGCTTCGCTCCTCGGCGGGAGCCTCGCGGAGGCGCACGAGCGGCGTGTCGGTGTCGCTGGTGTCGTCGGTCGTCACGTCGTCCGAGCCGAGGAACCGTTGGAAGCGTCGCGACGCTCCGGCGAACGAGTTCAACTGCGCCCACTTCTGCCACTCGACGCGGGCCGCGATCACGTGCGTCAGGTCGTGTCTCAAGAGCTCGCCGAGTCGGGCGAGCGTCTCGTCCACGGTTGACGGTTCGAGACCAGCCCGCTCGAGGTGCTTGCCGATCTCCGGATGCCGCGACACGTAACCAGCCCCAGCAACCGCCCCCCACCCGATCGTGAGGGCGGGGAGACCGTGGCCGCGACGATACGCGGCGAGCGTGTCAAGGAACGCGTTGGCCGCCGCGTAGTTGGCCTGCATCGGATGACCGACGACCGAGGCGATGGACGAGAACAGTACGAACATGTCGAGTGGGAGGTCGCTCGTGAGGCGGTGGAGGTTCCACGCCCCCGCGACCTTGGGCTCGAGCACGCGGCGGAAGCGCTCATCATCGAGGTCGACCAGTGCCGCATCGTCGAGCACCATGGCGGCGTGCACGACGCCACGAAGCGGTGGCAGCTCGCGCTCGATCCGTGTGACGACGCGGCGCACGTCGCCCTCGTCGCTCACGTCGCCTGCCTCGATGATCACGTTCGCTGGCGACGCCTGCAGCCTCTCGAGCGCCGCGGCTCCGTCGGCGGGGGTACCGGAGCGGCTCATGAGCACGACGTTGCGGGCGCCGTGTTCGTCGACCAACCAGTTGGCCACCGCTAGGCCGAGGCCACCGAGGCCACCCGTGATCAGGTAGGTCGCGTCCGCGCTACACAGTGGCGCGTCGTGTCGGGCGTGGACTGGGTAGTCGGCACCGCGGAGCGTGAGCACCACCTTGCCGATGTGCTTCGCCTGTGCCATCAGGCGGAAGGCCTGGGCCGCCTCGCCGAGGTCGAACGCCGTGACCGGCACGGCAGACAGGGTGCCGTCTGCGACGTCGCGCACGACCTGCCGAACGAGCCGCTGCGCCAGCTTCGGACGGTCGTGCGCCAACTGCATGAGGTCGACGGAGTGGAACGACAGGTTGCGCTCGAACGGCAGCATGCCGAGCCGGGCGTCCTCGAGGATGTCGCGCTTGCCGAGCTCGACGAAACGCCCGTGGCGCCGCAACACCGACAGTCCCTTGGCCAGCGCTTCGCCCGACAAGGCGTTGAGGACCACGTCGACCCCTTCGCCGTCGGTGCGTTCGAGGACCTCGTCGGCCCACGCCAGGGAACGCGAGTCCATCGCGGCAGCGACGCCGAGCGAGCGCAGGTGGTCGCGCTTCTCGGGCGAGCCCGCGGTCGCGAAGACCTCCACACCGAGCCGTTGCGCGTGCTGGATCGCCACGAGGCCGACGGCGCCCGTCGCGGAGTGGACGAGGATGCGCTCACCCGGCTCGATCCGGGCCACGTCGTGCAACGCGTACTCGACGGTGACGAACGCGTTCAAGACCGACGCGCCCTCCTCGAACGAGACGTTCGGCGGCTTGGCGACGCTCAGGTCGGCCACCGCGATCGCGCGCGAACCGTGCGCCGAGCCGGCCAGCGCGATCACCTCGTCGCCGACCGCGAAGCCCTCCGTGTCCTCGCCGCACGCCACGACGATCCCAGCGCACTCGATGCCCATGGCGTC
>PWQI01000270.1 GCA_003556805.1 Trueperaceae bacterium
ATGTGGTCGGCGGCGAACGAGATGTAGATGGCCGACGTCGTCCCGTAGGCGAAACCGACGGCGAGCAAAGGAATCGCGGCGACGTGGACGAGGTCCCGCCAACCCTCTGCGGGCCCATCGCTACGATCCTTGTCGACGCCACGAAAGGCAACCCAGTTGACGAGGAGCGCGACCGCGCTCGCGGCCGCGAAGAGGGCCCATCCGACCCGCCACGACAGCCCACCGATGGCTACGACCAGCGCAGCCAGGCCGGCCAGCGCAATACCGACACCCGTTCCGGTGCTCACCATCGACAGCGCCGACGGACGATCCTCGAACCGGACCTCGCGATGGATGGCGTCGTTGTACGGCGTCCAGGCGAGGCCGGCGCTGGAGGTGGCGAGGAAGACCCCGATCGCCACGACGGGCAGGTTCGGAGCCAGGGCGACCATCGCCAGCCCGACCGTGGCAGCGGCCAGGCCCGACACGACCGGCGATCCCGGCCCGCGTCGGTTCAACCGCGCTTGCGCGATCAGGAGCCCGACGAAGAAGCCGAGGAAGCCGAGGCTGGCGACGAACCCGACGTCCGAGGTCGACAGGCCGAACGCCGACCTGAACTCGGGCACGAACAGACCGAACCCCATGCGACCCGGTCCGAAGGTGATGGCGGTCGCGGCGAAGCCGGCCGCGGAGAGGCTCCAGAATCGACTGATGACGCCGCCCTCCGTTCACCACACGATATCGACAACCATGACGAGATCGTGCATGCCACGAACGCTTGGCGCAGGTTGTGGCTGAACGAGCGAACACCCACCGCGAGGTTCGCGCCACACGACCACCCCGGCAGACCCGCCACCTTCACTGGCTAGGAGGGACGTGCTGAGCACTCGTGTTGCCTCACGCAAGACGACCGGGCACAGGCGTTCGGCGGCACGCAGATGGATCTCGGAGAGAGTCGGGATCTGCGGCTCTCTACTCGCCGAAAGCGCCGATCATGACCTCGGCACGGGCCTCGGGCGGCCCCGCGCCGCCCGAGGCCATGCCGCTCGGCCCGGTTGCCGACGTGGTCGACGCCCGCCACCGCTGCCCTCGGTCAATCGTGAGGTGCGCTCGCGTCGGCCGGCCCCTCCTGCTCGCGCATCAGCGCCGCCCCCTCGTCGAGCAGCGCGTGCAGCTCCTCGTGCGAGCACGGATGCGAGGCGGCACGGTTCAACTGCAGCAGTTCCATGGCGGACTGCTTCAGGGTCACGAGCGACTCCTCCGCATCGGGCGTGACGAGGTAGCGCCGGTGCACCGTCGCGTCGAACAGCGCGTGGAAGCAGGTTTCCGCGACCGCGTCTGGCGGCGGGTACTGACTCCGGGAGAGGTCGGCGCCCGGCTCGTATGCGTTGCGAAGCCACTCGTGCGCACCGTCGCGCTTGGGCACGCGCTTCACGATGTTCGTCGCGATCGCCGATTGGAAGTTGCCCGGCGCGACCGCACACGCGTGGACCCCATGCTCACGCAGCTGCGCCCACAACGAGTCCGTGTACGCCTCGAGGGCGTGTTTCGACATGCTGTAGATGCCCATCTGTGCAGACGACAGCGTGCCGCTTATGCTCGACATGTTCACGATGCGCCCACCGCTCTCGAGCAGTAAGTCCACCACGGCGTTGGTGACCCGGTGGACGCCGAACACGTTGATGTCGAACACATCGTGCATGTCCTGCACGGATTCGCTCGTGAGGTGACCCACCTGCGCCACGCCCGCGTTGTTGACCAACCCCCACAAGCCTTCGCCCCGCTCGTCGATCGCCGCCCGCAGCCGCGCGACGTCGTCGTCGCTGCGCACGTCGCACAGTACCGGCTCGACGCCGGGAAGCGCAGCCAACCGCTCGGCGTCCGCAGCGCTGCGCACGGTGGCGAACACGGTGACACCGCGCTCGGCCAAGAGCTCCACCGTGGCCAGACCGATCCCGGAACTGCCCCCTGTGACGAGCACGGGTTGTGACATGCATGCACTGTACCCAACCCCGGAGCGGACGCCTCACCGCCTCCGCCGCCCTACAGCCGCGGCGTGCCGCGCCAGCACGCGCTCCGCCTCGCGCCGCACCTCGGGCCGGCGCTTGGCGGCGTACGCCCGATCGCGCGCGGTGCGGCCGCAGGTACCAGGGGGCGGGGACGTCGGGCATCACGCCCAAGCGGGTTCGTCGTCATGAAGTGGGCGCGCGCCGGCAGGTGTACGGGGTCGAGGAACGCCTGCCAGACGCGGTTCATCGCCGGCTTCTCCGCCATGTCGTTGACGTAGATCGTGGCGCCGTGCCCGACCACGAGGTGCATGAGGTCGGCGTAGGGCTCGGAGCGATCGATCGCTGGCATGGGCTGCCTCCCGCTCGGCGGGTACCGCTCTCGTGGAGCGCTCGGCACCGAGCCAGCCTGAGACGCCCGGGCGGCGGGCACGCCCGCCGCCCGCAGCACGTCGCGTCAGCCGACCAGCGCCTGGTAGGCGAGCGTCCGGAACTGCTGCGCGACCGGGACGCCCGGTGCGGGCGCCACGAGCTGCGTCATCATCACACCCACCAGTTCGGACGTGGGGTCGACCCAGTAGTCGGTGTGCGCGAGGCCCGACCAGCCGAAGGTGCCGGGGGCGTCGAGCTGGCCCGCGAGGCCGGGGTCACGCAGGACCCGAACCCCGAGACCGAAG
>PWQI01000203.1 GCA_003556805.1 Trueperaceae bacterium
CAGCCAGCCGATCGCGCCCCACATCGGCGTCTCGTAGGCGCCGATGGTGACGATGTCGAAGGAGGCGGCGCCGGTGGCGGCGTCGGTGGTGACGCGCGAGCGCAGGGTGCCTTCGTCGAGGACGAGCCAGTTCAGCCGGATGTCGGGGTTCTCGGCCTCGAACAGGCTGGAGAGCTCTTGCATCACGACCATGTCGGGGTTGTTCACGGTGGCGATGGTGACGGTGGTCTGGGCAGCGGCGACGCCGAAAACGAGGGCTGCGGCGGCGGCGATCAGCCAGGACCAGCGGGGGCGTGGGTTGGCGTGCATGCGTCCTCCTTGTGGGGTCGACCGGTGGTGCGCGGCGGCCGACGTACGTGTGCCAGAGCGAGCCCGGGTCGTGCGCATGGTCACGTGGCCATCAACGACCCGGCTGCCTATCGTGCGGTTGATCACCTCCTCGGGTGGCGCGACCGACGGCGTGGGTCATGGGTTGCGAAGGTGTTCGCCGGCCTTGCGTATGGTCTCGTGGCCATCACCTTAGACGAGGACGTATGCCCCTGTCAAGACATCGGTTCTGGTACCATGGTCTCGTGGCCACCATCACAGAAGTTGCACGTCGCGCCGGGGTGTCCACCACCACCGCCAAGCGGGCGATCCGTGAACCCGGGAAGCTGGCACCGGAAACGCTCCGGCGGGTGCGTGAGGCCGTCGAGGCCCTGAACTACGAGCCCGATCAGCTTGCCTCGGCCTTGCGCAGCGGCCGCAGCACGACCCTCGGCCTGGTCATCGGCAGCATCGTCGAGCCGTTCTTCGCCGAACTCACCCGCACGATCGTGCACGATGCGCGTGCGCGCGGCTTCAACGTCATCGTGGCGGACAACGAGTACCGCGATGACGTCGAGGCTGCGCATCTGCGCAGCTTCTACGGCAACAGGGTCGCCGGGCTCATTCTTCGTAGCGCGTACGGGTCAAGCAACCTCGACTACCTGCTGCGCATGCAGGGGCGCGGGGTCGCCGTGGTGGAGGTCGACTGCATCATCCCCGGCAGCCCGTTGCCCCACGTCATGCTCGACAACGTCGGTGCCGTCGATCGGGGCGTGGCGCATCTCGTGGCACACGGGCACCAGCGCATCGCAGCGTTGTCGAGCTACCATCCCAAGCTGAACGCCGACGAGCGCGTGCAGCTCTTCCCGGATGCGCTTTCGAGCCGTGGGTTGAGGTTGCCGGCGGCATACGTGTCGCAGACGGCGCCCACCGAGCGGGAGGGGGACGAGGTCGCGCTGCATCTGATGCGGCTGCCGGAACCGCCAACAGCGATCTTCGCGACCACCGGCTCCATGGCTGCCGGCGCCTACCGCGCTCTCATGGAACTCGGCCTGCGCGTGCCCCGTGACGTGAGCCTGGTGGCCTTCGACGACTACCCCTGGATGCGCCTCGTCCACCCCGGCATCGACACGCTGGCCCAGCCAGTTGAGGCGATGGGGCGCGCGGCGGTGCGGCTCTTGTTCGACCAGATGCGTCTCGGCGCCCAAGCGCAGGTCGAGCACACGCAGGCCGAGCGGCTGCGCTTTCCGGCAGAACTCGTCGTGCGCGGCAGCGTGACACCGCCTCGAGCGGAGTGACCGGCCGGCGCGGCGGGCCGAGATGTGCGTTTCGACGGCGCCTGCAGCCGCTTGGGCGCTAGGCTTGGGGGAGCGCCGATGCGCGACCGGGACGAGACGTGCGACGGGGTAGGCGCGTCGCGCCGCTCCGACACGGTCGCGCTACGCAGCAGCGGTCGACGCCGCGCTGACGCTCGGGCGCGGGGGTAGGATTCGGCATGGCCGCAGAAGTCGCACCCGTCGTCCTCGGTATCGACCTGGACGGCGTGTGCGTCGACACCTATGAGCGCCTTCGGCTGGTGGCGGCCGAGTGGTTCGAGCGCGACGCCGACAGCTTGACGCCGTGGGTGTCCTTCGGGCTCTCCGAGTGGGGCGTGCGCTCACCCCAGGAGCACGCCGACCTGCTGCGCTTCGCCGTTACGCAGCGCGACCTGTTCGGCTCGGCGCCGCCCATGCCCGGCGCGCGCCGGGTGCTGCGTCGGTTGATGCAGGAAGGGCATAGGGTCCGCATCATCGCGCGACGCCTGGCCCTCGCCAACGAGCCAGCGCTGGCGGCGAAGCAGACGCTGGCGTGGCTGGATCTTTACGCCATCCCCTACGCCGACGTCTGCTTCACCGACGGCAGCACCGACGTGGGTGCCGACATCTACGTCGACGACGCGCCGGACGAGATCGCCAGGCTGCGCGGCGCTGGCCGCTACGCGATCTGCTTCGGCAATAGCACCAACGAGCACGTGGCCAGCCCGCGCGCGATGGGTTGGGACGAGGTCTACGGCTTCGTCCGGGAGCGCGCTCGGGCGGCCGGCGAGGCCCCCTGACCTGCCCGCTGACCCGCGCGCTGACCCGTGCCCTGACCTGCCCGCTGACCCGCCCACTCGCGCGCCCGCGGCGCCGATGCGACCGCGACCCGGAGAGGGCCCGCGACGTGGCCGCCGCACGTGATGCGCTACCGTGAGGATCCCATCGATCGTTCCCGCGGAGCATGGACAGGAAGGGGCGAGCCATGAGCGAACGCGAACTGTACGAACAGCGCTTCCGGGCGAAGCTCGACGAGTGGCGGGCGGATCTCGCCAAGATG
>PWQI01000106.1 GCA_003556805.1 Trueperaceae bacterium
GACCTGGCCGACGCTTACCGCAGCCAGCTCGTGCGTGAGCGGCCATTCCGACAGCTCTCCCGCATATATGAGCCGATTGGCCGCATCGAACAGGGCCGCATAACCGGCCAGAATGCCGGCGCAACGCGTCCCCCCGTCCGCCTGCAACACGTCGCAATCGACCGTCATCGTGCGCCCGGCGAAGGGCTCGAGGTCCATGGTGCTGCGCAGTGCGCGCCCGACGAGCCGCTGGATCTCGCTGGTGCGCCCCGAGCGCTCACGGCGTTCGCGCGCCGAGCGCTCGTTCGTCGAGCGAGGCAGCATCCCGTACTCCGCAGTGAGCCAGCCCTCCCGTTGTTTGCGGCCACGCAGATGCGGCGGCAGCTTGGACTCCACCGAGACCGTGGCGAGCACGTGCGTGTCGCCCCAGCGCACGAAGGCCGAGCCTTCGGCGTGGCGGTTGACACCGCGCTCGACGAGGAGCGGGCGCAGCGTGTCGGCGTCGCGGCCGTCACGGCGAACTGGGGTCGGAGGGGCGTCGGCCACGCGCGCAGCCTAGCACCGGTGCGTGGGCGCTTGCGCAATAGGCAAAGGTCCTTCGTGCGAGTCGTTCACAAGCGCTCGCGTTGAGGTGTCCACGCTGACCGGGGGAGTCGTGCGGACGTGCGCTGGTGTGACCATCGTCGCGCGGCCGCGAAGGCGATCGCCTCGGAGGTGTGCAGCGTGTCTCGGTTCATCGTGTCCCTGTTCCTCTCATTGGTCGTGGGTCTCACGTTCGCCGGCCCACAGGACAACAGCCTCGTGATCGGCGCCTCCCAAGAGCCGGTCCTGCTCGGCGACCTCCTGGACGTGGTCGGCACCCAAGCGATCGCGAGCGAGGTCGAGTTGTGGATCTACGACGGTCTGTACCACATCAACCTTGACGCCGAACTCGAACCCAACTTCGTGACGGAGGTCGCGACGGTCGAGAACGGCAGGATGGTCATCACCGACATCGGTGACGGCGACTCCCGCGTCGAACTCAACCTGACGTTGCGCGACGACATCGTCTGGTCGGACGGCCATCCGATCACCACCGACGACATCGCCTTCGCCTTCGAGATCACCCAGACGCCGGGCATGCCCCTGCGCAGCCCGGACTACTACTCCCGCATGAACGTCGAGGTCTTCGACGCCCAGAACTTCCGCGTGACCCTCGAGCCGGCGCAGAGCTCCGACCTGGTCCAGTCCCCGATCGACCTGCTTCCGGCGCACGTCATGGCCGAGGCGTGGGCCGCAGCCGTGGGCGCGGCCTCCGCGCTCGATCCCGACACGGATGCGGCGCGCATCAGCGAGATCTACCAGGGCTTCATGACCGACTTCGGCTCGTCCTCCGCAATCAACGAGGGCCGCACCGTCTACTCTGGCCCCTTCGTGCCCGTGCGCTGGACGCCCGGGTCTGCGCTGCAACTCCGGCGCAACCCGCTGTACTTCAACCACCCGGAGAACGTCGCCGACTACGTGCAGACGGTCGAGTACCGCTTCATCACCGATACGAACGCGCTGCTCTTCTCGATCGTGACGGGGGCCGTCGACGTCACCTCGAGCGTGTCGATCACCTTCGACCAGGCGCTGTCACCGCAGGTGACCGCCCGGGCCGCAGACCGCTACGACATCTGGTTCGTCCCGAGCGCCACCTGGGAGCACCTCGAGGTGAACCAGCACTCGAACGTGCGACAAGTCGCCGACCTTCAGCTCGACGATGTGCGCACGCGCCGTGCCATCATCCACGCGATCGACCGGCAGGCGATGGTCGAGGCCCTGTTCGACGGCCTACAGCCGGTGTCGCACGCGAACGTCTCGCCCTTCGACCCGATGTACAACCCCGACGTCCGGCAGTACGCCTACGATCCGGAGCAATCCGAGCAGCTGCTGAGCGAGTTGGGCTGGACGCGCGCCGGTGACGGCATCCTGCAGCGCACCACGGCGGACGGCCGCACGGTGCGCTTCGAGCTGGAGTTCGTCACCACGGCCGGGAACGCGGTGCGCGAACGGCAGCAGCAGTTCATCGCCGAGGACCTGCGCCAGATCGGCATCGACGTGCGCATCAACAACGCCCCGTCCTCTGTCGTCTTCGCCCCCGACTTTTTCGACCGTGGTTTCGACGGCTCCTGGACGGGGATGTTCATGTTCGCCTGGGTCTCGAGCCAGGCCAGCAGCCTCAACCAGGCCGGCTACCTGTGCCGCAACGCACCCACGCCCGCCAACAACTACTCGGGTCAGAACCTGGCGGGGGCGTGCGTCGAGGCCTACGACGAGCTGCGTGATCTCGCCGTCGTCGAGCTCGACCTCGACGCCGCCCGGCCCCTGTACCAGGAGATGCAGGCCATCTTCGCCGAGGAACTGATCGCGATCCCGCTGCTGTTCCGGTCCAACCCCGTGATCGTGACGCAGGGTGTCGTCAACTACGTCGCGAGCACCTTCAACGGCGGCTACGGCTATCCGCCTGCGCGCCCCGAGTTGGTGGGGTGGGCGCAAAACGGCGCGGCGGTGACCTTCGACCAGGCCGCGTACGCGCTCGCCTTCGAGTGATGTCGACGCGTTGACCTCCCGGGCTCGGCTCACGGCAGCGCCGTGAGCCGAGCCCGACCCAGAACCGGACGCGACCATGTTCAGCTACATCCTCCGTCGCCTCGCCCAGATGCTGCCGCTGCTGTTCTTCGCGTCGGTGGCGATCTTCGCGCTCGTCGCGCTGCAGCCGGGCGACCCGCTCGACGAGCTGCGGATGTCGAACCCGCTCATGACCTCCGAGCAGTCCGCGCAGCTGCGGCGCGCGTATGGGCTCGACCAGCCGATCTACGTCCGGTACTTCAAGTGGCTCGGCCGCGCCGTGACGGGCGACCTGGGGCGATCGCGCACCTACGGCCTGCCGGCCGGCGAGTTCATCTTCGAGCAACGGCTCCCCCGCACGCTGATCCTCACCGTGACGAGCCTGACGATAGCGCTCCTCATCGCCATCCCCGTCGGTATCTTCTCGGCGGTCCGGCAGTACTCTGCCGGCGACTACGCCATCACGTTCTTGTCGTTCGTCGGTCTGTCCACGCCCAACTTCTTCCTGGGCATCATCTTGATGTACCTGTTCGTCATCTGGTTGCCGGAAACCTTCGGGATACGTTCCTTGCCCGTCGGCGGCATCCCGAACCTGATGCTGTCCGACTTGCAGTCCGGGCAGGTCACGTTGGGCGAGTTCGTCGGTCAGTGGGCACGCCACCTGGTGCTGCCGGTGTTCACGCTCGCGAGCGGTTCGATCGCAGCGTGGACGCGGTTCATGCGCGCCTCGATGCTCGAGGTGCTGAACCAGGACTACGTCCGGACCGCACGCTCGAAGGGACTCACGGAGCGGAAGGTGCTCTACAAGCACGCGCTCCGCAACGGCCTCATCCCGATCGTCACGCTGGTCGGACTGTCCATGCCGGCGCTCTTCAACGGTGCGCTCATCACCGAGACGATCTTCTCGTACCCGGGGATGGGGCGGGCGATCTTCGACGCCCTCATCCACAAGGACTTCAACGTCGCGATGGCGGCATTGGTCTTCATCGCCATCCTCGTCGTCTTCTTCAACCTGGTGGCCGACGTCATGTACGCCGTCGTCGATCCACGCATCCGCTACGACTAGGAGCAGGCGTGGCCGTTCCCGTTCCCCTCCAGCATCGATCGCGCATCTCCGAGAGCCTGTGGCAGCTCGCATGGCGGAAGCTGCGTCGCCACCGACTCGCCATGGCCTCGCTGGTCGTGCTCGGGCTGCTCATCCTGACCGCCGTGTTCGCGCCCGTGATCGCCCCTTATGACCCCGTGGCGCAACCGCGTGGCGCGGGGCTGCGGGCGCTCTACTTCCAACCCCCCTCCAGCCAGCATTGGCTCGGTACCGACGACCTCGGCCGCGACGTCTTCTCGCGCCTGATCTACGGCTCGCGCGTGTCGTTGCTCGTCGGCTTCCTGGCGGCCTTCTCGAGCGTGCTGGTGGGCACGTTCATGGGCTCGGTCGCGGGCTTCTTCGCCGGTCGACCGCTGCGGTTCTACGTCGGACCCTTCGCCCGGGGCGGCGGCGAGGGTGACGAGTGGCGGCTGCCCTTCGGGCTCTGGCGGGTGGTGTCGTGGTTCGCTTTTTACGCGCTGCTGTGGTTCGCCGGCTCGATCGCCTGGACGCTCGCCGCCGGGCCTGTGCGCACAGGGTTGGGGGGCGAGTGGACCACCAACGCCGTGCTCTCGGCCGTCGGGCTGGGCGTGAGCTGGGCGGTCTTGGCGGTGCTCGCATGGCGCGCCGCCACGGCGCGCTTCCGCATCGACCTCGACATCGTGATCAGCCGACTGATCGACTTCATGCGGACGCTCCCGTCGCTGCCGATCCTGCTGGTGCTCTCGGCGATCCTCCGTGATCCGAGGTCGGGCATCGGCCAATGGATGTACGACGTGTTCGGGACCGCCTCGAGCGTCGTGATCATCATCATGATCCTGGTGCTGTTCGGCTGGATCACCACGGCGCGGCTGGTGCGTGCGGCCTTCCTTTCGTTGCGCGAGCAGGAGTTCACGATGGCCGCGCGGTCGCTGGGGGCCTCGAACCTCAGCATCATGTTCAAGCACCTCGTTCCCAACGCGATGGCACCGATCATCGTGGAGGGCACGCTCCAGGTGGGCATCGCCATATTGGTCGAGGCAGCCTTGTCGTTCCTCGGGTTCGGTATCCAGCCGCCCGTATCGACCTGGGGCAACATGCTCACCAACGCCCAGACCTACATCTTCTATGCCCCGTGGCTGGCGTTCCCGCCAGGTGTGATGATCGTCATCACGGTCCTGTCGATCAACTTCCTCGGGGATGGCCTACGAGACGCACTCGATCCGCATCGGCAACACTGAGTCCCGTGGAACGATCGGGTTCGGCCGGTGCTAGCATGCCGGGCGTGAGGGACATGCCCACCTGGCCAGAGCCCTGGCGCGCCGCTGCCGCGCACGCGGAGGCGTTGCGTGCGCTCCAGGCGGGCGCCGCGGCGGGCATCGCACGGTCGCTGCGCATCGCCGCGCGGGCGAGCGGCGCGCCGCTCGCCGTGATCTCGCTCGCTTCGGACGACGGCGTCGCATCGTGGTGCTCGGACGGCACCGAGCTCACGCGCGAGCCGTCCGACGCCGGTTTCGCCGACCACGCGACCCGAGGATCCGAGGCGCTCGTGGTCGAGGACGCGAGTGCCGACGTCCGCTTCGCTGACCACCCGTGGGTCGTGGGCGAGCCGACGGTTCGCGCCTACGCCGCCGTGCCCGTGGCGCTCGAGGACGGTGCCGTCGTCGGCACCGTCGCCGTCGCGGACCGCGAGGCGGGCGCGGTTGCGGACGAAGCGACGCTCGACGTGTTGCGTGACGTCGCCGCCTCGCTGGCCGAGCAGGTCGATCGGGTCGGCTTGGCGCTCGCGTTGCGCGAGGCCCGGGCGGACCTACGGCGCGCCGAGGCCAGCGACGCACTGACGGGGTTGGCAAACCGGCGGACGCTGCACGAGCGCCTCGACGGCGCCCTGGCGTTGGCGCGGCGCACTGGGCACGGTGTCGCCTTGGCGGTCGTCGATCTCAGCGGCTTCGCCGGGGTCAACGAGCGCCATGGGGTGTGGGTCGGGGATGCGGTCCTGTTGCAGGTGGCGTCGGCGCTCGAAGGCGCCGCCCGTGATCACGATCTCATCGCGCGCGTCGGAGACGACGCGTTCGCGTGCGTCTGGCAGGCGGTGTCGGAGAACGGCGCCATGGTGGCCGCGCAGCGCGTCGAGCGCCACGTGGCCCGCAGCTACAGCGTGGTCGATCCGGTCGCTCCGGGCTCGCTCGACATCGAACTCGGCGCCAGCGTGGGCGTAGCGATCTTCCCGCACGACGCCGAGGATGCCGCTGGCCTGCTGCGTGCAGCCGACCTCGCGCTCGACCGAGCGAAGCGCGCGGGTGGCGGGATCATGCGCTTCGATCCCCGCAGTTGATCGGTGACGGCGCGGCCGACGTCTTCGAACGTCAAGGGGGCGTGATGGGATATCTCACACTTGTGAGCCCGCGGGTAATAGGATAGGTGGTACCGGTCCGTCATGCAGTCCGTGTGCGGACCAGGTTCGTTCGGAACTGAGGAGGAACATGAGAAAAGTCCTATTGATGCTTGCCGCGGTCGCGTTCGCCTTCGGCGGCGCGCACGCATTCACGCTGACGGTGTCGCAAGGCTCTGACATCGTCACGCTCGATCCGCACCGCACCAACGATCAGCCCTCCGCGCGCGTCATGCGCCAGGTTTACGACACCCTCGTCATCCAGACCGAAGAACTCGAACTGCTGCCGGGCCTCGCCGTGTCTTGGACGCAGCTTGACGAGGCGACGTGGGACTTCGAGCTTCGCTCCGGCGTCACGTTCCACAACGGGGACCCCCTGACCGCCTCGGACGTCGCGTTCTCGCTCAACCGGCTGCTCGACCCGGCAACTGGTGCACCGGGCCGCTTCGTCGTGTCCAGGATCACGTCGGTTGAAGCCGTAGACGACATGACCGTCCGCATCATCACCGACGGGCCCTTCGCGCCCCTGCTGGCCCACCTCTCCCACAACGTGGCATCGATCCTCAGCGAGAGCGTCGTGACGGCTGCCGGTGAGGACTACGGCACGCGCGTGGTCGTCGGCACGGGACCCTTCGAGTTCGTGTCGTGGGAAGTCCAGTCGCAGTTGGTGCTCGATCGCTTCGAGGCGTATTGGGGCGAGACGGCCCTCGCCGAGCGCGTCGTGTTCCGTCCCATCACCGAAGGCACCGTGCGGGCCATCGAACTCGAGGCCGGCGCGATCGATATCGCCTACGACCTCGAGCCGCGCGACGCTCTGCGCATGGAGAACCGTCCCGACGTCGTGATGGCGCCGGTGACGCTCCTCTCGATGCAGTACGTCGGCTTCAACGCGCAGAAGGAACCCTTCGACGACGTGCGCGTTCGCCAGGCGATCAACCACGCCGTCGACGCCGAGACGATCGTCGACGTGATCTACGAGGGCTTCGGCTTCCCGTCCGCCGGCCCGATCGGCCCCAACGTCTTCGGCTACAACGACGATCTCGAGCCGTACGCCTTCGACCCGGAGCGCGCGCGTCAGCTCCTCGACGAGGCCGGCCTGGGAGGTGGCTTCTCGACGGTCATCTGGACCAACGACAACCCGCTTCGAATCCAGATCGCCGAGATCATGCAGGCGCAGCTCGCCGAGGTCGGCGTCAGCGCCGACATCCAGGTGCTCGAGTGGTCGACCTACCTCGACGACACCGCCGCCGGCCTGCACGACATGTTCATCCTGGGTTGGGGCACCGTGACGGCCGACGCCGACTACGGCCTGTACGCGTTGTTCCACAGCAGCCAGTTCGGTTCGCCCGGCAACCGCTCCTTCTGGGGCGACGACCGCGTCGACGAGCTGCTCGATGCGGGTCGCCGAACCATCGACCCCGACGAGCGCCTTGCGATCTACGCCGAGGCCCAGGAGCTGATCGTCGAAGGCGCTCCCTGGCTCTTCCTGAACACCTCCATCGCCAACAACGCCACCCGCGACACCATCTCCGGCTTCGTGCCGCACCCGACGGGCAGCCACTTCCTGAGGGGCGTGTCCAAGAACTGACACTGACGCTCTCCGGATCGGCGCGCGCTCACGCGTCACGCCGCCGATCCAAGCGTCACTGACCCGATCCGGTGGGGCCGTTCATGAGGGCGGCCCCACCGCACCATAAACCTCCGATTCCAACGTGGGACGAAACCTCCATTGATCAAATATATCGTTCGTCGTATCTTGCTCCTGATCCCGATCTTGTTCGGGGTTACGGTCATCGTCTTCGGCATCATGGTTCTGACTCCTGGCGACCCGGCGATCCTCATGCTGGGCGAGAATGCTCCACAGGAGGACCTCGCTGCGTTGCGTGAACGCCTGGGTCTCAACGAGCCGGTCTACGTGCAGTACGGCATCTGGCTCGCCCGCATCGTACAGCTCGATTTCGGTCGCTCGATTCGGTCCGGCCGGCCCGTGACCGACGAGATCACCGCGCGTCTGCCGGCGACCGTGGAACTCGCACTGCTGGCGACCCTGCTGGCGATCGCCGTGGGCGTACCGCTCGGGGTCATCTCGGCGACGCGTCCGAACAGCGCCGTCGATCACACCGCGACGGTCGTCGCCTTCACAGGTCTCGCCATGCCCGTGTTCTGGCAGGGACTCATCATGATCCTGCTGTTCGCGTTGGTGCTCGGCTGGTTCCCACCGTCAGGACGGTTGGGTGGCTGGGAGTACTACGTGCTGCCCACGATCACGCTCGGCACGAGCGCCATCGCCGCGATCACGCGCATGACGCGCGCGACCATGCTCGAGACGCTTTCGCAGGATTACGTTCGCACGGCGCGCTCGAAGGGTGTACGGGAGCGCTCGATCACCTATCGGCATGCGCTGCGCAACGCGATGATCCCGATCGTGACCGTCATCGGCTTGCAGTTCGGCGCGTTGCTGTCGGGGGCCGTTATCACCGAGACGATCTTCTCGTGGCCCGGCATCGGACGACTCGCGATCGACGCGATCCGCTCCAAGGACTTCCCTGTCGTGCAGGGGGTCGTCATGGTGTTCGCGCTGATGTACGCCTTCGTGAACCTTGTGACTGACGTGCTCTACGCGTATCTCGACCCGCGCCTGAAGACGAGGTACAGCTGAGATGGCGACCACGTCGAAGGTCATCCCGCAGCGTCGGCGCTCCTGGTTCGCCCTCATGCGCTCGAGCCCGCGCACGGCGATCGGGGCGGTGGTACTGGCCATCATCGTCATGGCGGCCGTGTTCGCCGAGGGGATCAGCCCGTACCCGCCCAACCAGCAGAACCTGCGCAGCCGGCTGCAACCGCCCTCTGCGGAGCACCTGCTCGGCACCGACCACTTCGGTCGCGACGTCCTATCCCGCATCATCTACGGTGGCCGTGTCTCGTTGCAGGTCGGCTTCATCGCGGTAGGCATCGCTCTCGCCATCGGCGGCCTGATGGGCCTCCTGGCAGCCTTCTATGGCCGCTGGGTCGACTCGACCGTGTCGTTCTTCGTCGATGTGCTGCTCGCACTCCCTGGATTCCTGCTCGCTCTCGCCATCGTCGCGGCCCTGGGGCCGAGCCTCACCAATGTGATGATCGCCGTCGGCATCGCCAACGTGCCGCAGTTCGCCCGCATCACGCGCAGCGCCGTTCTGCAGGTGATCGAGATGGACTTCGTGACGGCTGCTCACGCTGCGGGCTCGCGCGACCAGCGCATCATGTTCAGGCACGTGGTCCCCAACTCACTCAGCCCAGTGATCGTGCAGGTGACGCTGTCGCTTGCCGGTGCCATCCTTGCCGCTGCGGGCCTGTCGTTCCTGGGCCTCGGCGCGCAGCCTCCCACCGCCGAGTGGGGGAGCATGCTCAACAGCGCTCGTCCGTACATCCGTGACGCTCACTGGGCCGTCACGTTCCCCGGTCTCGCGATCGTCGTGACGGTACTCGCTCTCAACATGGTCGGCGACGGTCTGCGCGACGCGCTCGACCCGCGTCGGCGCGACTGAGCCGGCGGTCGCGGCTCGGGTGCCGCTCCGCAACTCCAACGCCTTGTCCACACACACGCACACAGCGGGGCGCCTCCAGAGAGTGGCGCCCCGCCGCGTTCGTGGGTCGGGTGATGTGGTGGCGGTCAGTCCGCTGGCGAGCCGAGTCCGACCGTCGCAAGGCCCTCGTGCGTCAATGCCGACGCGTCGTCTGCGAGGAGTCCAGCGAGGTGCAGCACGAAGGCGGTGACGTCCAGGTAGGCGTCGTCGTCGAGCCGGCCAGGATCCCAGCGCGGCATCGTGGCGCGCACGTACGTGTACAAGCCGGCGGCCGAGCCGTACTTCGACAGCACCTCGGCATCGTCTAGCGCCGGTGCGTTACCGAGTGAGAACACCGTCTGCGTTTGCACGATCATCGCAGGACTCATGACGGGCGGGTTCAACGGTCCGTGACAGCGGATGCAGTCGTAGTGGTCTTCGGGGAAGGCCGCGCGCGCCTCCTCGAAGCCTTGCCCTGTGGCGCCGTGACATGTGGTGCAGCTGAACGCGTAGACGGCCTGGCCGCGTTCGAGCTGGGCCGTGAGCGTGTCGGGGTCGCTCGAGCCCGAAGGGGCGCCGTTCGACCCGTCGGCGCGGCCGCTCGGCGTGAGCGCGAGCGCCAGGAGCATGGCGAGCCACGCCACGAGACCGAGCGCGTGCCACGGCCGTAACGGCTGCCTCGAGGTGGAGCGACCATGTGAGGACATCGAGTGAAAATACCATTCGTGGCTGCGTCCCCACCGGTCGGCAGGGCACGCTTCGCTCCTGGGGGTGTCACGAGGCGACGCGCGTGCCGCGCTGTCCCTCGTCGCGCCGGGCCCGATGTCGTACATTCGTCGCAATTGCGAATCGTTGCGATAAGGGCGACGATGCCAGAGGAGGCCGCGTGGTGAGCGATGTGATGCACGGTCCGAGCGGCCACCAGTCCGGGTCGGTCCGCCCGTACTGGGCACGCCCCGAGACGATCGAGGAGACACAATGACGCGACGTCGCCACGCCACGCAACGAATCGCACTGCTGACGAGCCTCGTCGCGTTCGCAACGCTGCTCGGCGGCGCCGTCGCGAGCGCGCCAGTCCCCGGCGGCACGCTCATC
>PWQI01000077.1 GCA_003556805.1 Trueperaceae bacterium
TCAGCGAGGCGGTCGTGAGCGCCAAGGTGAGCAGCAAGCGCTCACCGATGAGCTCGACGTTCGCCCGGCGCCACTCGAGCGACACCCCCAGGTCACCCTGCAGGAGGTTCCCCACCCACAGAAAGTACTGCACGTAGACGGGCTGGTCGAGCCCGTACTGGCGCCGCAGCGCGTCGATCTGAGCCTGATCGATAGTGGAGCCACCCTGGGCGAGCTCGGCGATGTAGCTCGTCAGGAAGTCACCGGGTGGGGCCTGGATCAGCACGAACGAGATGACAGAGAAGATAAGCAGCAGGAATGGGATGATCAACAGGCGCTTGAGTATGAACCAGTGCATCCATGCTCCGTAGGCGGATACGCGTACCCGCCAGCGCCGCGGCCGGCGGGCACGCGAGCCGCGGCAAGCTGCGGCATCGGTTCGTTAGGGGTGGGCGACCGGTGGCGCGTGCTCTCCACCGGTCGCCGTCGGGTCAACTCAGGGCCGGTCGAACCACCACTGCTCTACCCGCGCGTTGCCGGGCGTGCGCAGCGGCCAGTCGTTCGCGACCACTTCGGGGACGTTCCTGAGGTCCTCGTTCACGACGACGACACCCTGGATCATCGGCGTGAGGCCGACGGTCCCGAGCGAGAAGAGCTCGTGGGAGGTGAGGCTGAAGAGCTCCTGCGCCAGTTCGATCTGCTGCTCGACGCCGACCGTCTTGGCTTCCTCGATGATGTCCACGATCCGAGCGATGCTCGGGGTGGGCTCGCGGCCGCGTTCGCCGTCCGAGCGGTACCAGGTACGCGACTCCACCGCGAAGATGGTGGCGGGCTGGCTGCGCGGGTCGATCTTCGGGTTGCCGGTGAACGGGAACGCGGTGGTGTCCTCGTTCCAGATCTCGATCATGAGCTCGTTGCTGTCACGCATGGTGAAGTGGGCGGTGCGCTCACGCACTTGCACGTCGGTGGCCAGACCGAGACGCTCCCAATCGGCGGCCACGAGCTGCGCCACGTCGGTCCAGGGGCCGAAGGCCGGCACCACCGAGATCTCGAGCCGCAGCGCACGCCCGCTCGGCAGGGTACGCCGGCCGTCGGCGCCGCGCTCCAAGCCGAGGTCGTCGAGCAGCGCGTTGGCGGTCTCGACATCGAACTCGGTGTAGGCGAAGGCGGCGTCGTCACCGGGGTAGTACGGGTGCCACGGGGCCGGCACGGGCTGGCGGATCTCGCCGAGGCCGAGGAAGGCCGACTCGCGGATCTCGTCACGGTCGATGCCGAGCGAGAGCGCGACACGGAACTCGCGGGTGGCGAGCAGCTCACCGAGCTCCTCGTCGATGAGGTACTCCTGGTTGATCCACACCGCCGCGTCGCTGCCACCGAAGGTCGGCCAGGTGATGACGCGGTAGCCCGAGCGCTCGGCGTTCTCGATGAGCACAGGGTAGTTGGGCATCTGGATGTGACGCGCCTGCATGTCGAACTCACCGGCGACGGCCGCGAAGTTGAGCGCCTCGACGTCGGCGAAGAAGCGGAACTGGATCTCGTCGAGGTAGGGGAGCTGGTTTCCGGCCGGGTCGACACCGATGAAGTACGGGTTGCGGCGCAGCGTGAACACCGCGTCGCTGGCGGTCGACTGGTACGGAACCCAGGCAGCCATGGTGGGACGCGCGGGGTTGTCGGCGGACATCGCGCGCGCCATGAACAGCTGTGTCCAATCCGTCAGGCCAGCGGCGCTCAGAGTGCTCTGCAGCTCCTCGGCCGACACGTGGTCGGGGTGGAACTGCGCCAGGTAGTGCCCCGGCAGGAAGGCGGCGAGGCTGCGGTCGCCCTCGTCACGGAAGGTCATCTCGGTCAGGAAGAGGGTGTTGGGGAAATCGAACGTGTAGCGCACGGTGTAGTCGTCGAGGCGCTCCATCGTGACCGCGGAGCCGTCACGGTTCTGCACCCACGCTGGCACCGACGGGGTGAGGTCCTCGTTGAGCACGACGCTCTCGTACCAGAACATGAGCGCGTCGGCGTTGAACGGGTGTCCGTCGGACCACTTCGCTCCGGGGCGCAGGTGGAGGGTCCACTCGTGGAAGTCCTCGGAGTGCTCCCAGCTCGATACGAGGCGCGGGACGATCTCGCTGCCGTCGGTCTTGAAGCGCACGAGGCTGTCGTAGATCACGCGGTAGTAGTTGTTCGCGTCGGCCGGGCCGATGAAGGCGCGGCGTAGGCTGCCGCCGTAGCGACCGATCTCGTCCTCGATCTCGATCACGAGCGGATCGTCTGGCAGGCGCTCCTCGACCGGCGGCAGATCGCCGGCCGCGACGAGGTCGGCCAGCATGGGGGCCTCGTTGTAGGGCTGCGCGAGCGCGAGACCCCACACGAGTGCCAGGGCGAACGCAGCGGTCGCTGCGCGGCGCCACCAGCTGAGCTTCGTGTGCGACGTCGTGAGCTGTTCCATGCGGGCTCCTTTCGGGAGAGAGACGGTGGCCGCAAGTGTGTCTTGATCGGGCTCCTGCAGCAGGTACGGGAGGATCCTCGATCGGAACCCTGCACGCCTGACCGACTCGATCGTATCGACACGTACCGGCTGGCTTCATGCGTCCGGCAGCGTTACCGATAACGATATCCCGTTGATTGGGAAGTTAGCACGCCCGCGACGGTCGGGTCAAGGTCGCCGCGGGCTCCCTGA
>PWQI01000452.1 GCA_003556805.1 Trueperaceae bacterium
GACCCGGGCTTCGAGCACGACCTCGACGTCGAGAGCGACAGCAAGACACTCGTGTGGGTCTGGTACGGCGACCTGCCCCTCGCTCGCGCCCTCGACGAAGGACGCATCGAGCTGCACGGCCCGGCGGTGCTCCGAGATGCGTTCCCGTCGTGGCTGCAGCTGAACCCGTTGGCGGAGGTGCCGCGGAGGCGGGCCGCGTTCGGCGTCTGAGGCCTCCCTCGTCCGTCGTCACACCGAGTGGATCGCCAACGGCGCGCCCGTCAGCCCCAGGTGGCGATCGGTCGACCAACACGCACCTACGGCCCCGTCACGCATGAGGTGGAGGCCGACGGCGTCGACCAGCGTCAGGTCCTGGTCGGAGAAGCGGCGCAGGATGACGGTGGCCGCTTCGACGTCCGGGGCCCCGACCGTGCGCACATCGAGGAACGGCATGTCGTCGATCATCGCCAGGAACTGCAGGGCCCGAACGCGGTCGAAGCGTCGCAGGAACCACGCGTGTCCCTCCGTGACGACCAGGGTGGTCGTCACGACGACGCTCGGCGGCGACGCGAACAAGCGCCGGAACATGGGGTGGTACGTGTCGCTCGCGTCGGCGAACGCGATCAGCGCCGACGTGTCGACGTAGGCGTCAATCCTTGCGGCCATAGACGAGTTCGTCGATCGTCTGGCTCGACGCAGCGTCGCCCGACTCGACCATGCCGGCGTGGCGCATCCAAGGCCGGTCCTCGTCGACCGGCAGCATGTGCCGCAGCGACCGACGCAGGAGCTCCGCCAGGGAGATCCCCAAGCGACGCGCCTCGCGCTTCGCGGCCAGGTACTCCTCCTCCGTCAGGCTGATCTGCGTCCGCACCATGTGATAACAGCATAGCTCGATCTGTTATCACCCGTTGGGCAAGGCGGTGACCGGGACGCGCGCGGCACGAGCCGCGCTCGCGCACGTCGATCACGCCCGAGAACGGCTCGCGCTCGTGTTGCCGCCGTATCGCGTCGGTCAGCGCCTGCCGGTCGAGCGTCACGTGCACATCCCTTCTGCACCACGTGCTGCGACCAGCGCGTGCCACTGCGTGGCGAGCATCCCATACGTCACGACACCCGCCGACGTCGCTGTTCCGCGTGTCGCCTCTCGCACGCCGCCCTCTCGTGTCATCCCCACACGTTCCATCACCTTCCACGAGGCGGGGTTGTCGCTGTGGGTGTCGGCGTGGATGCGCCGCAGACCGAGCGATCCGAAGCCATAGCCGATCAAGCCGCGCGCCGCTTCCGTGGCATACCCCTGGCCTCGGACGTCGATCCCCAGGGCGTAGCCGATGGCCGCCTGCTCGTGCTCGTCGCGCACCATCGACACCAACCCGATCACCGTGCCATCGGTTCGTCGTTCGACGGCCAGGTCGAAGCACCGGCCCTGTTCGAACGGCTGAAGGCCGTTCTGCATCTCGATGTACCTTCGTACCCCTGCCTCGGTCGCCTCGATCTCGGATGTGGCGCTCGCGAAGGAGGCATCGGCCACGAATGCGAGGAGATCCCGAGCATCACCGTCGGTGAAGCGTCGCAGTATGAGACGTTCTGTCGTGATCGGTAACGTCATGACCGAGTCCGTTCCCGTGACCCCAGCACGCCTGAGCATCACGACGAGCGTCGACGGTGCGGCTCGGATCGCCAGCGGAAGAGTCGGACCGCGTCGACGCCATGGTACCGAGCGCCCGCAGCGTGACGCGCCGGCGAGACGCGCCCAGACGCAGCGTGGCGCAGCAGCGAGCGCTACGAGGAGGCCTGCGCGAGCACCGACGTCAGCAACGAGGTGAGCAACAAGGCTGCACACGACCCACTCGACGAGTAGAGGTTCTCGAAGCCCGTGCGTCCATCGATCCGGTCGATGTCGAAGTCGCGGTCGATCGAGACGACCTCACGGATGCCGAGTGTCTCGGCCGCGACGACGAGTGTGGCATCCGCGAGGTCCATCGGGCGATCACCGTCCTGCTCCACGAGCTCGATGATCCGCTCAAGCGCATCCTGAGGCACGTCGTGCATGGCGACGCCACCTGCGGCCACGCAGCGGTAGAAGTCGCGCTGGACCCGCACATCGAAGTCCAGCATGTGAGAGGTTTCGGTGACGACCGGCCACGTCGTGATGAGGCGCCCCGCCGCGTCCCGGAGCAGATCCTTCATCGCGGTGTGGTGAGCGTCATCGCTGTCGAACAGCGAGATCACCGGCCCGGCGTCAACCAGGAGGCTTCGAACGGAGCTTCTCCCGGAGGCGCCGCTCGTAGGTGGTAGAGCGCGTCGACTCGCCGGAGCCACACCGGCCGAAGAACGCCTCCCCGAGCTCGAACGAGCTGCGCTGGTCGCGCTGCGACTTGAGGTAGCGCTCGAGCGCCCTGCGAACGATCTGCGTCTTGGTCGTCTGCTCCTCGGCGGCAAGCCGCGCGAGTGCACGCTCGAGGTGATCGGGTAGGCGTACGGTCAACACGGCAGCGCCTCCTGCACTACTGACTGCAACACGCGCCGCGAGGAACGACTTCAGAAGCGTCGGCATCTGCCGTCGCTTCTGAAGACGTTCCTCGCGGCGCGTGTTGCAGCCAGTAGTGCAGGAGGCGCTGCCGTGTTGACCGTACGCCTACCCGATCACCTCGAGCGTGCACTCGCGCGGC
>PWQI01000009.1 GCA_003556805.1 Trueperaceae bacterium
GCCAGCGCGCCCACGTCCTGCTCGCGAACCTGCTCGACTTCGAGCGGCGCGAGTCGAAGGTCGCCTACTGGGCGAAGTTCGCGCACATGGCGATGAGCACCGAGGAGCTCGAGGCCTCGCCCAAGGGCGTCACCGGCCTGCGCGCCGTCGAGGTGGTCCCGCCGCAGGGTCGCCAGCGCACCACCACGGTGCGCTACGCCTTCCCGGCGCAGGAGCTCGACGCGCGCTCGGGCGAGTCGTTCCACGTCGTGATCCACGGCGAAGCGGTCGGCTTCGGCGCCGAGGTCGACCTCGACGCGCGCACCCTCAGCGTCCGGCAGGGCAAGGGTCACGACGACGCGCGCTTCACGCAGGGGTTCTTCTGGGGCCACGTCCAGGCGCGCGACATCACCGAGGCGCGCCTGGAGCTCGCGGAGGACGTGCTGGACCGCGGCCTGGAGGCGCCCGGCCGTTACCGCGCCGCACGCGACTTGCTCGAGGGCCGCGTCGGCCGCAGCGCCGGCGGTTTCGACGCCGCTCGCCGCCCGGACGAGGCGCCGCTCGCCGCCGCCACGCGCCTCGCACTCGCGCTCGATGGCGGCGTCCTGCCCGTGCAGGGCCCACCCGGCGCGGGGAAGACGTACACGGCCGCGCGGGTGATCGTCGCGCTCGTGAGCGCGGGGCAGAAGGTCGCCGTGACCGCGCTGTCGCACAAGGCGATCGGCAACCTGCTCGCCGAGGTCGTCGTCGCGGCACGCGAGGCGGGCGTCGAGATGGTCGTCGGGCACAAGGGCAACGACGTGCCCGACGGGGTGAAGGCCTACGGCGCCTACGACGCACTCGAAGGCGACCTCGCGAGCGGCCGCCTGCACGTGATCGGCGGCACCGCCTGGGCATGGTCCCGGCCGAGCGTTCGACGGAGCCTGGACACGCTCGTCATCGACGAGGCCGGCCAGTTCAGCCTCGCCACCGCGCTGTCGGTCGCCACCGCTGCGCGCAACCTCGTCCTGCTGGGCGATCCGCAGCAACTCACGCAGCCCATCCAGGGCACGCATCCGGGCGGCGCTGAGGTCTCCGCGCTCGAGCACCTGCTCGCCGGCGAGCGCACCCTCGCCGACGGCCGCGGCCTGTTCCTGGCCGAGACCTGGCGGATGCATCCGGCGGTGAACGCGTTCGTGTCGCGTTCGTTCTACGAGGCGCGGCTCGAGCCGCGACCCGAGAACGCGCGCCTGCGGCTCAGGGGCACCGACGGCTTCGACGGCGCCGGCATCGCCTTCGTGCCCGTGGAGCACGAGGGGCGCGACGGCACGGCCCCCGAGGAGGTCGCGGCGGCGCTCGAGGTGCTGGGGCGTCTCACAGGTGACGGCGCGCGCTTCGTCGACAAGCACGGCGCCGAGCGGCCGCTCACCCACGCCGACGTGCTCGTGATCGCCCCCTTCAACCGCCACGTTGCCGCGCTCGCCAGGGCGCTGCCGGGGAGCGTGCGCGTCGGCACCGTCGACAAGCTGCAGGGTCAGGAGGCGCCGGTGGTGCTGTACGCGCTCGGCGTGTCGAGCCTCGACCTGGCGCCGCGCGGCGTGGGCTTCCTGTTCGACCTGCACCGCTGCAACGTGGCCGTCTCGCGCGCCCAGGCGCGCGCGATCGTGCTCGCCAGCCCGCGCCTCGTCGAAGAGGTGCCGGCCGACGTCGAGGGCCTGCGGCTGGTGAACGCGCACGTGCGCCTGGTACGGCCCGGGCGGCCTCCGGCCTGAGCCGCCTGCCGCCGAGCCGATGCGAAGCAGCCATGCGCCGCGGTGAGTGCGCGGCTGCCGCCCGCGACCACTCCCCCGGGGGCAACTGGCACGACTGGAGCGACACCGACGCTCGCGAGGCGGCGCGGACGAACACCCATCATCAACCCCGCCCGCCACCGGCCTCGCGCAGCGCGTCGCCGAGCAGGTTGATCGCCATCACCGTCAGCGTGATAGTGACGCCGGGCACGACGGCGAGCCAGGGCGATTGGCGGTAGAAGGCCTGCGCCTCGAAGAGCATGCCACCCCAGCTCGGTGTCGGCGGCCGCATGCCGTAGCCGAGGAAGCTGAGCGCGGACTCGATCAGCAGGACGTTCGCCGACAGCAGCGTGGCGGCCACGACGAGCGGGGCGAGCGCGTTCGGCATGAGATGGACGAACAGCACGCGCACCGGCGTGTTGCCGAGCGCCTGCGCGGCCTCGGCGTAGGTGCGCTCGCGCAGGGTGAGGACCTGCGCGCGCGTGATGCGCGCTAGGTCGGGCCACGTGACGACGGCGAGGACGATCGCGAGGACCAGGACGTTCGGCCGCAGGAGCGCGCCGGCGACCATCGCCAGGCCGAGTGCCGGCACCGACAGCATCGAGTCGGCCGCGAGCGACACGAGCCGGTCGACCCAGCCGCCGAAGAAGCCGGCGAGGGCGCCTACGGTGCAGCCCAGCACGACCGCGAAGCAGGTGACGAGGGCCGCGAGCGACAGCGACACGCGGCCGGCGTAGAGCAGGCGCGTGAGGACGTCGCGGCCGAGGTCGTCGGTGCCGAGCAGGTGCTCCGGGCCGGGGGGCTGCTGCATCGCTCGCAGGTTCACCGCTGAAGGGTCGAAGGGCGCGATGAGCGGCGCCGCGAGCGAGGCGA
>PWQI01000383.1 GCA_003556805.1 Trueperaceae bacterium
CCGAGAGCGTGCAGCGGGGACGAGAGCGAGGGAGGCATGCCCACCATCAAGGACGTGTCGCGCTTGGCCGGCGTCTCGACCGCCACCGTCTCGCGCGTCCTCAACGGTACGACGCCGGTTGCGCCCGGTACGCGGCAGCGGGTGTTGGACGCGGTCGCCACGCTCGGCTTTCGGCCCAACGCCTTCGCCCGCGGCCTCGTGACGAGTCGCGCCGGCGGCATCGGCGTGACCGTGAACGAGGTGTCGAGCCCGTACTTCGGAGCGGCCGTGTTCGGGGTCGAGCAGGTCGCCCGAGAACACGGCATCCACCTGCTGGTGTCGAGCGGCTTCGCGGAGGCGGCCCGTGAACGGGGCTCGATCGACTTCCTGGTCGAGCGGCCCTGCGACGGCCTCGTGGTCCAGGCGGATGGCCTCGCGGACGACGACCTCGCCGAGCTGGTTCGTCATGGCCCCGTGCCGATCGTCGTCTTCGGGCGCAGCGTCCCGGGGATCGAGGCGGCGTGCGTCGTCCTCGACAACGAGCGCGGCGGGGCGCTGGCGACCGCGCACCTGCTGGAGCGCGGTCACCGCTCGATCGGCCATGTCACCGGCCCCCACACCTTTCCCGATGCGCGCGACCGCCTGCGCGGCTACCGCCGCACCCTCGAGGCGGCGGGCGTCGAGTATCACGAGCGCTACGTGGTCGAGTCGACGTTTCGCGAGGACGGCGGCGCGCGCGCGGCGGTGGCGCTCCTCGAGCGGGCGCCCGAGATCAGCGCGATCTTCTTCGGCAACGACCAGATGGCGGCCGGCGGTATCCGCGCCCTGCGCGAGCACGGCCGCGACGTGCCCACCGACGTCTCGGTGGTGGGCTTCGACGACGTGTTCCTCGCCCAGTACCTCACCCCGGCGCTCACGACCGTCCGCCAGCCGCTCGTCGAGATGGGACGCGCGGCGGCGCACATGCTCCTCGCGCGGTTGGGCGCGCCGGGCGAGCGGGTCGCGCGGGAGTTCGCCCCCGAACTGGTCGAGCGGCAATCCGTGGCGCACGTCGGCAACGCCTCGGTCCCGCGGCCTGGTGCCCGCTAGCCTCCCGTGCCGACAGCGCGCCACCACCGTCGTCGCCGACCCGTCGCAGACGTGACGGGCGACCCAACGCAGGCCGCGCCGCACGCCCCCCGCGCTGCGACGCCACAGGAAGGAGTCGGCGAGACCATGCCGAAGCCCCCCATTCACCTCGGGCACGGTCCGCTCCGGCGGGCGGGTGGCCCGGTCGACAGCGACCGGACCGCCCCAGACGGTGCGCAGCTCGCTCGCATCCGCCACGTCGACGCGATGCCGCCCTTCCTCATGAGCGTCGTCAGCGCGTCCGATCACTGGTTGTTCGTGACCAGCAACGGCGGACTGACCGCCGGGCGCGTCGACGTCGAGCGAGCGCTGTTCCCGTACGTCACCGACGACACGTTGGCCGACAGCGTCGAGCACACGGGTCCCAAGACCCTGCTGCTGGTCACGCGCGACGGTCGGCGCTCGCTGTGGGAGCCGTTCTCGCAGCGCAGCCGGGGCGTGTACCGGATCGAACGGACCCTCGCCAAGCGCCCGCTCGGCGACGAGGTGCTGTTCGAGGAGACCAACCACGACCTCGGGCTCACCTTCGGGTACGGCTGGCGCTGCAGCGACGCGTTCGGCTTCGTGCGGAGTGCGTACGTGCGAGAGGCCGCGGCCGAGCCCTGCTCGGTCGAGGTGCTCGACGGCCTGCAGAACCTGCTGCCCGCCGGCGTGAACGTGGCCATGCAGGGCGGCATGAGCAACTTGGTCGACGCGTACAAGCGCAGCGAACTCGATCCCGCCACGGGCTTGGGCTTGTTCACGCTCAGCTCGATCCCGACCGACCTGGCCGAACCGAGCGAGTCGTTGCGAGCGACCACGGTCTTCGCGTTGGGGCTGGAGGACGCTGGCCGCCTGCTCTCCTCGCAGCAGCTCGACCTCTTTCGGAGGGGCGAGATGCTGCAGCCGGAGGTCGACGTGCGCGGCCGGCGCGGGGCGTACTTCGTGCACGCCGAGATCGAGCTCGGGCGTGGCGAGGCCCGGCGCTGGCGGCTCGTCGCCGACGTCGGGCTCGACCACGCGCGCGTCGTCGCGCTCCGCAACGCCCTGGGCAGGGCCGGGAACGCTCGAGCCGAGAGCACTGGCGCTGCGAGCGCGCTCTCCGAGCGCCTCGATGACGACCTCGACCGCAGCGCCGACATGCTCGCCGCGATCGTCGCCAGCGCCGACGGCGAGCAGTGGACGGCCGACCAAGCCACCACCGATCACCATCTCGCCAGCGTGCTCTTCAACGTCATGCGCGGCGGCGCCCTCATGGACGACGGGCGCGTAGCGCGCAGCGACCTCCTTGACTTCGTGCGGACGCGCAACCGCGCGGTCCTGCAGACGCACGCCTCGTTCTTCGAAGCGCTGCCCGAACGCATCACCTACCCAGAGCTCGTGGCGGACGCGACGCAGGTGGGGTCGGCCGACCTCGAGCGGCTCTGCCGCTCCTACCTGCCGCTCGCCTACAGCCGCCGCCACGGCGACCCCAGCCGTCCCTGGAACCGCTTCGCCATCAACGTGCGGGATTCGGAAG